>NZ_JBMVQP010000011.1:0-97063 GCF_050522425.1 Myroides sp. C6-3
AACAAACCTCACAAAGAACAAACCTTACAAAGAACAAACCTCACAAAGAACAAACCTCACAAAGAACAAACCTCACACCAAAGGCAATTCCCTTTTAGAGCGAAAAGCATGAGGAGAAATTTCCATTTCTTTTCTAAAAAACTTAGAAAAATAGCTTGGAGAAGGGAAGTTTAACTCATAAGCAATTTCTGCTATGTCTAAATTTGAATTAAGGAGGAGTAATTTGGCGTATTCAACCGTTACTTCATTGATCAATTGCTTGGCAGATCGTCCAATAACTTTTTTAATACAGCGATTCAAATAATTCTCAGAGATACACAATTGATGAGCATAGTAACTGACTGACTTCTCTCGTATATGAGTTTCAATAACCAATTCCTTGAACTTAAAAGCAATTTCTAAATCCCTTGAATTAAAGGTATAATGATCGGTATAATAGTTTAAACGAGATAATATAGAATAAAAAATAGGCACATAAATACTTGGTCTATTTTCTGCTAATCCCAATTCGCCGTACAGCAAAAGCATACTAGCGGTTAATGCTTGACTGTCGTAATAGTTTAACACATAGTAAGGCATATACTTGATTTCTTCCTTTTTATCATGCATCAACAAGTATTGCGTAAAAATATCCGATTCATAGAAAACTATAAACCCTTTGATGTCTCCTGAAAGATATTGTGTGGCAGTCCAAACCCCTTGCTTTACATGGAGACATTCCCCTGCAACAATGCGGTAATTTTGAAAATTGATCAATTGTTCAAACTCGCCTTGGGTAACAAAGATGATGAAGCTAAATGCCGTTCGATACGGACTTACAGGCTTCACTATTCCTGTTAAATACTCTTCTATTTTATAAACTTGAAGCGAATTTGTATTGCTTAATATCGCAAAATCGAGATAGGGTAAGTATCTTTTTTTATAATCGTAACTAGATAAAATCGTAGTAACATCTTTCATATAAAAGTACAGTAAAAATACGCCTAAAGATAAGTAAAAAAAGGACAGCTTAGCATGGCACGAAAAAGGCAACTATTCGCATGATATAGCTATTTACAGCGACTTGGTGAAGAGCTACTTTTGTGCAAAACTTTTAAAACTATGTATTTAACTCACCAAGAAAAGGAGAAAGTGCTTCTTTTATTTGCAGCGATTGTTGCAAAGAGCAGAAAAGAAAAAGGACTGAAATTGAGCTATCCAGAAGCGGTGGCTTATTTGTCTGGACATATTATAGAAGGAGCACGAGAGGGAAAAACAGTACAGCAACTAATCGAAGAATGCAATCAATTGCTGACAAATGAAGATGTTATGCCAGGTGTTCCAGCATTAATAGCCGAATTGCAAGTAGAGGCGATGTTTGTAGATGGCACGAAATTAGTATCCCTCAACAGCCCTATTCCTTCTACTGCATCTGACTCCCTTCTTCCTGGAGCCTATGCCTATGCTGCAGAGGATATTATCCTATCAGAGGGAAGAAAACGCGTAGAAATAACCGTTGTTAACACTGCTGATCGCCCAGTACAAGTAGGATCACACTTCCACTTCTACGAGGTAAACCCTGCTTTGGCCTTTGATCGCGAATTAACAAAGGGCTATCACCTGGATATTGCATCTGGTTTATCCATTCGATTTATGCCTGGAGTAGAAGAAACCATATCACTTGTTGAATATGGAGGAGATAAAATCATTCACGGTTTTACAGGAAAAATAAATGGTTCGATTTAATTTAAAGGAGTAAGAAGTAAAATGAAAAAAATATCACGTAAAGAATATGCTAGCTATTTTGGACCAACAACAGGAGACAAAATACGTTTAGCCGATACGGATCTTTGGATCCAAATTGAAAAAGATTACACAACCTATGGAGATGAGTTGATTTTTGGTGGAGGAAAAGTAGTGCGAGATGGTATGGGGCAACATCCTTTAGCAACTAAAGATCAAGTACTAGATACCGTTATCTCTAATGCGATTATACTAGATCATTGGGGGATTGTCAAAGCAGATATTGGAATCAAAAACGGCAGTATTGTTGGAATTGGAAAAGCGGGAAATCCCTTAACCATGGATGGTGTTTCACCTCATATGATTGTAGGTGTAGGAACCGAATACATTGCAGGTGAAAATATGATTGTTACCGCAGGAACGATTGATACCCATGTCCACTATATTTGTCCACAGCAATTTAACGTTGCACTCCAGTCGGGTACAACAACAGTTGTTGGCGGTGGTACCGGACCGGCTGCAGGTACTTTAGCAACAAACTGTACATCGGGTGCGTGGCATTTACAACGTATGGCGCTAGCCACTGATAAAATTCCTGTAAACTTTATTTTCTTAGCTAAAGGCAATAGTTCAAGTGCAGAGGCCTTAAACGAAATTGTTACAGCAGGTGCAGGAGGAATGAAGATTCACGAAGATTGGGGAAGTACACCTTATGTATTAAATAAATGTTTAGAAGTAGCGGATCAAGCGGATATCCAAGTTTGCATCCACACCGATACACTAAACGAAGCGGGATTTGTTGAAGACTCTCTACGCGCGTTCAACCGACGATCCATTCACACCTATCACACAGAAGGTGCTGGTGGTGGACACGCCCCTGATTTACTAAAAGTAGTGGAATATGACAATATTTTACCCTCTTCAACCACGCCCACCAATCCCTTTACGATCAACACCATTGATGAACACTTGGATATGATGATGATATGCCATCATTTGGATAAAAACATTCCCGAAGATATTGCTTTTGCCAAATCGCGTATCCGTGAACAAACCATTGCAGCAGAGGGAATTTTACACGATATGGGAGCAATTTCTATGATGAGTTCTGACTCACAAGCGATGGGACGCATTGGCGAAGTAGTAACGAGAACATGGCAAATTGCAGATAAAATGAAAAAAGATTTTGGTCCGCTACAACCTGATACTGTCAATGACAACTTCAGAGCAAAACGATATGTTGCGAAATACACAATTAACCCTGCAATTACCCATGGTATAGCTGAATATGTTGGCTCTGTTGAAGTTGGTAAGATGGCGGATTTAGTTTTCTATAGACCGTGTGCATTTGGTATAAAACCAGAAATGGTACTCAAAGGCGGAGTCATTGCTTATGCCGGAATGGGAGACCCTAACGCCTCAATTTCAACTCCACAACCCTATATGTATCGACCGATGTGGGGAACATTTGGCAAAGTAGTTGGTGAGATCTCTGCCCTATTCGTTGCCCAACAAGCCATTGATCACGGTGGATTACAAGAATTAGGCGTGGAGAAAGCCCTAAAAGCAGTAAAAAACACACGTCAGGTGAAGAAGTCCGACTTGATTCACAACGCTAGTCAACCTCATATCGCCATGAATCACGAAACGTATGAAATTCACATTGATCAAAAACCAGTGTCTATTCAGCCTTCCAAATCACTACCATTAAGTCAATTATATCATATTTAATTTTTTTTTTGAGGGACGATGTTCAACGGATTTTTTAACCGATCCTTGTTCATCGTCCTTACTTTTTTAATAGGGATAACAATGAAGGAGTCAAACAAGAGAATTTATAACAAATTCTTCACATAACAAGTTCGAAATTATCCGTATATTTAGTCTCACCGAAATTAGTTTCACAGCGTAAGGTAAATCTCTTATTTTCATTTTAAGCTATAGATTAATCTTATAGTAAAATAAAAAACAATAATCAAAAATAATAGTATATACCAGATTTGTGCGCTACTTTTGTAAGTAGAAATTAAGAAAGGAAAAACAAATATTAACTTTTAAAAAATAAACATTATGTCTTTAGTAGGTAAAAAGTTTCCAAACATTACAGTAGATGCAATTTCAGAAATGGGTGATAACTTAAGAATCAACATTTTCGAAGAAGCGACAAAAAATAACAAAAAAGTATTATTATTCTGGTATCCAAAAGACTTTACATTCGTATGTCCTACAGAATTACACGCTTTCCAAGAAGCTCTTCCTGAATTTGAAAAAAGAAATACAATGGTAATTGGAGCATCTTGCGATACAAACGAAGTACACTTTGCTTGGTTAAACACAGCAAAAGACAACGGAGGTATTGAAGGAGTTACTTACCCTATCATTGCTGATACACAAAGAAACTTATCTTCTGTATTGGGAATTTTAGATGTAGAGAGTGAAGTATACAATGAAGAGTTAGATTCAGTTCAAATTGAAGGATCAAACGTTACGTACAGAGCTACTTATTTAATTGATGAGACAGGAAAAATCTTCCACGAGTCAGTAAACGATATGCCATTAGGAAGAAACGTAAACGAGTATGTACGTTTAATCGATGCTTATTCACACGTTCAAACACATGGTGAAGTATGTCCTGCAAACTGGGAAGAAGGAAAAGAGGCAATGAATGCAGACAGAAAAGGTGTTGCTGATTACTTAAGCAAACACTAATCAAGTATTAACGTCAAAAATTTAAAAAAATGCTTTTAGAATTAGAACAAGATAACTTACAAGAGATTGTAGGTCAAAATGAAAAAGTAGTTGTACAATTTTCAGCTACATGGTGTGGTAATTGTAGAATTATGAAACCGAAGTTTAAAAAGCTTTCAACTGAAAAAGAGAATATCACCTTTGTTATTGCAGATGCGGAGAAATTCCCTGAATCAAGAAAACTAGCTGACGTGAGTAATCTACCGACATTTGCTACTTTCGTAAATGGAAAATTAGTGAACCAAACGCAAACGAATAAAACAGAGGTTTTACACGAATTGGTTGGAGAAATCGCTTAATCCTAAATACGACGAGCATGAAATTACCAGTAATTAAACATTTGACTCAATTTATTGAGCAAAATGACCAAGATTATATCATTGAAACCCTTGAAGTATTGGAAAACCTTACGGAAGTACCTTCGTTAAAAGACGAGGAATTAGACGTAATAGGTGAATTAATTTCCAATATGTACGGTGCATTAGAAGTTCAGAAATTAATGAAAGAAGGTGCAACGCAAAAAGAAGCTTTAAACAGCTTTATGCAGCGCGTACTCGGGTCAATCGACAAATAAAACCAAAAAGGGTGTTCCAAAAAGAGCACCCTTTTTTTAATCCTTCTCATCAAATAAAGTACACATACGCAATTGCAATTTGCGCTCACATGTTGTACCTTTGTTTGGGTTTAAATTCCTTCACATAAACCCAGAGCAGTTTATCTCTTTTTAGACTGTTAATTTGATTTCAACCATGAGAAATAGTCTCTTTATTCAATTACTAACACAAGAAAGTAAAAATTTATTTAAACTCAAGCACAGTGATCGCCTGTGGCATATTCCCTTCATGGCGATGTTTGCCATTGGTGTTCCCCTTTTAGCAGGTTGGTATTTTGACCATTTACAAGCGGGTTTATTAGCCTGTTTAGCGGGATTGGTCATCTTATACCTTCCTTCGAACCTTCCAACTCCTCAACGCATGTTTATTATGTTGGTGTGTTCGTTTGGTTTTATGTTTTCCTATGTGGTAGGCGTGAGTTTCAGCTTTAACTTCCTTGTGTCAGCCTTTGTTTTTGGTTTATTTTCCACAGCAATGCATTGGTTGTCCCTCTATTTCTCCATGCCCCCTCCTGGAAGCTTTTTCTTCATCATGATTGCTTCTATGGCTAGTAATACCCCTTTTGACTTTGATACCATGGCTACGCGAATTGGCTATTTCGTTTTAGGAACAATGTTTGCCTGTACCTTGGCACTCCTCTACAGCTTTATTGTTGGCCGAAAATACACCTCCAAAACTCCAGTGCGCATCATTCAACCTGTCCCTATAAAAACACAGGTAGATTACTTGATTCGCGCCATAATTGTAGGCGTTTTCATGTCGCTTTCGCTGCTAATCGGCAATGTATTGAACTTCAATAATCCTTATTGGATTCCCATTTCCTGCTTGGCCATCATGCAGGGTATTTCTCTCTATCACGTTTGGCAACGAGCCTTACACCGCATTGCGGGAACTTTTATCGGAATTGGTTTGTGTTGGGTGTTAATCTCGATTTCACAAGAACCGTTATACCTGTGTATTTGTATCATGCTTTTACAGTTTATTATAGAGATATTCATTTCTCGAAACTATGCGCTTGCTGTGATCTTCATTACAGCTTTAACTGTTCTACTAGCTGAAGCAGGTAGCCCTTTGATCCACACGCCGAATGACTTAATACAAGCGCGTTTACTTGATATAGTTATCGGAAGCTTATTGGGAGGAATAGGCGGTTGGTTGTTACACCACGAGTACATAAGACACCATACCGTTGATCAGATTAGAAGTACGCGTATTGGAATAAAAAGAAGACGAAAAAAAGCGTAATTTACACTTGATTCTACTAATCTGAATGTATGAAGATCAAACACTTCCCCCTCCTATGCCCGTGGCTGCCCAAAAACATCGCAGCCCTTACGCTGTTTCCCTTTATCCTCTATAAAAAGAAAACATACACAACAGATGATATACTCGTTAACCACGAGCGCATTCACCTCCAGCAACAAGTAGAGCTACTCATCTTACCCTTTTACCTTTGGTATGCAGTAGAATTTCTCGTGCACTTCGCTTACCTAAAAAACAAAGGAAAAGCCTATCGCGCAATTTCTTTTGAGCGAGAAGCTTATGCCAATGAAGAGAATTTGGAATATCTCAAAACCCGTCGATTTTATGCTTTTGTTAGGTAGATAATTGTTCGTTGTTTGTTGTTCGTTGATTTTCGTTTAAAGAAAAGTCTATCTATTTTAGAAAAATCTACCGTTAACTGTTAACTATTCACCCTCTTACCTCTTCTATTTCCTCAATCGTGCGAATCAATTCAGGTCCCAATTGACGGTATCCCTTTTCTTCAATGAGAAAGTTATCTTCAATTCGGATTCCACCAAAACCTTTGTATTGATTTAGTTTCTCGTAATGAATAAAATCGGCGTATTTTTTTTCTGCCTCCCAACGTTCAATGAGTTCCGGAATAAAGTAAATTCCTGGTTCTACTGTTAACACATGCCCTGGCTTTAGTGCTTTGCCTAATCGCAGTGATTTTAAGCCAAACAATTGCGTTTCTTTGGGATCAGTGGCTGTATAGCCGACATATTGTTCCCCTAGGTCTTCCATATCGTGGACATCTAGTCCCATCATATGACCAAGTCCACACTGAAAAAACATCGTATGCGCATGCGCAGCCACAGCATCCTCGGCATTCCCTTTCATCAATCCAAAATCGATTAGTCCTTGAGAGAGAATTAGGGCCGCATGCAGGTGAACTTCTTTAAACTTCACACCTGCTTTTAGTTTACTTTTGGCCCCTTCAAAAGCATCGAGTACCACCTGATAAAGCTCGCGTTGTTCTGTTGTAAATGTGCGGTCAACGGGAAATGTACGCGTCAAATCAGAAGCATACCCCCTAGCCGTTTCACATCCGGAATCGTTCAACAACAACTGCCCCGATTGAAGGGTATTTCCTTGATAGTGGTTGTGTAATATTCCTCCTTTCACAGTAACAATAGACGGATAAGCCAAAGCACAATTTTCTTGAGCGGCGATTTGCTGAATTGCAGCGGCAATCTCATACTCTTTAACTCCTGGTCGTGCCAAGCGCATAGCTGCTAGATGCATTTTATTGGAAACCGTTAAGGCCTTTTCAATTTCGCTTATTTCCTGCTCTTCCTTTATTTCTCTTTGCGACACAACCGCTTGTATAAAAGCCGTAGAAGGCTTAAAATCCGCAATCGATAGTTGAAGGAGCTCTCCTAACAAAATTTTGTTTGCTGGTTGATAAGGTGGTAGGTAGTGTATTGTTCGCTGGGTCGTCAACGCCATCGCCAGATAATGTGCTAACTCTCCAAAAGAGCGTGTTTCAACAACTCCTGATTTTTCACATTTGGCCCGTAAGGTCTCTTGTCTCCCCATCCAAACTAAGGCATCGATGGACATCTCATCACCAAAAACAACCGTGCGATTCTCATCTAAATCAATAATGGCCGCCAAATGCGGTTGTTGAATTCCAAAATAGTATAAAAATGTACTATCTTGACGAAAAGGATACGTATTATCCTCAAAATTTATGGGATATTCTCCATTTCCTAGAAACAATACAATTCCTTGGCGTCCCATCTTTTGAATTAGTACTTCCCTTCTTTTACTATACGTTTGACTACTGAACATTTTCTTTCATTTTATAGCTTAATAAGATACAACTTGTTCTTTACTTTAGCTCAATTTACACATTAAAATCTTTCATTGCTGGCATATTGATTTCCTTGACACAGGTTGCTTTACTCGTTTGTAGAATAAATCGAATAGCCGCTAAAACATCCGCCAAAGGAATGAGTTCCCCTTGTGTTTCTTCTACCACCTGTTCCACCGCAACAGCGTAGTCATACTCCGTAGCTAAATAGCCTAGGTTCAAAATACTAATCCCAATATTGTACTCGCGTAACGTTTCTCTCAAAGCATGAACCACACCTCTAAGCGCAAACTTAGAGGCTGAAAACGCTACTTCTTTTCCCTTGTGATTTTCCAATCCCCAGGTAGATCCGATTAAAATAATCTTGGCGTTTGGACTCGATTTTAAATTCTCTATAAACGCTTGTAACGCGAGAATGCAAGACGTAACATTAGTCTGTATGAGTTGCACTATCTCTTCTACGGGCGTTTGCTCAAAGTCATACGTAGAGGTAAATGCTTCCTGTTCCCAAATACCAACATTGTAAATGATATAGTCAAGCGCTGTATCCCCTATTGTTTTTTGTACCGCCTCAACCGCTTGTGTGGGTTTAGAAAGATCCGCCTGTATCCAAACACAATTTTCATTCATCCCCGCTGGCTTTGATCGAGATATACCAAATACTACATCTTCCCGTTGAGGGATTACTTGAGCAATTGCTTTCCCTAATCCCTTGCTAATTCCATAAATCAAATATCTTTTACGCATACTCGTCCTTTTATTTACAAAGTTAAGTTAGATTTCAGTACCCTTTTTACTTTATCAAAAATTTAAAATAGTCTCAATACTAACATAAAAAAATACTTTTTTTACGATATATGATTAAGGCAACAATTTAATTAATGTATATTTACCTTAAAAAATAAACATGATACAAAAATTTTTAAAAATTAGTTTACTTTTTAGTGTTTTTTGTTTTACAACAGCCACTTTTGCTCAAAGTAAAATCGTACTAAATAATGTAGAAATTTTTAATGGCAAGGACAGTAAAACGAAGTTAGGTTCTATTGTAATTGAGAAAAATAAAATCACAAAAGTCATCACAGGTCAAGCATCAGCATCAGATCTTGAGCAAGCTCAGGTTATTGACTGTCAAGGAAAATTTGCAATGCCTGGGATGATAGATGCGCATTGGCATTCTTTTCTAGCGGCAAATTCCAACCAAGCAATTATGTTAGGAGACGAGAGTTTTTTATTCATCAATGCGGCTAAAGAATCAGAAAATACGTTACAGAGAGGATTTACGACCGTTCGCGACTTAGGCGGACATGTAATGGGAATTAAGCAAGCCAATGATTACGGCATCAATAAAGGACCTCGTATCTACCCTAGTGAGGCGATGATTTCGCAAACAGGAGGACATGGAGACGCTAGTTTTCCGTGGTCAGAACCTCGCATGATTGATCATACCCCACCGAGATTTCAAGTACTAGGGGGAAGTATTATAGCGGATGGAGAACAAGAAGTTACCGTTGCCGCAAGAGAGCAACTGAGAAAAGGAGCATCCCAATTAAAAGTAATGGCTGGCGGTGGTGTGGCTACGATTTACGACCCGTTAGATGCTACACAATACACTACAAAAGAAATCAAAGCAGCAGTTGATGCGGCGGAAAACTGGGGCACTTATGTTACCGTACACGCCTATACACCGAAAGCTGTCAGACAAGCCATCGATGCCGGAGTTAAATGTGTAGATCACGGTCATTTACTCGATGAAGCTACTGTAAAATTACTGGGAGAAAAAGACATTTGGTTGAGCATGCAACCGTTTGATCTCGATGCAAGTGCTTACACAAACCCAGAGCAAGCTGCCAATAAAGTACTAGTTGGACAAGGTACTGAAAACGTGTACACTTGGGCGAAAAGACACAAAGTAAAACTTGCCTTTGGAACGGATTTAGTTGCTCCACCTAAAAACCCATTGAGACAAAACGAATTAGTCGTAAATCTGAAACAATGGTTTACCAATTTCGAAATTCTAAAAATGATTACCTATGACAATGCTCAACTCTTAAAAATGAGTGGACCAAGAAATCCATATCCTGCAAATTTAGGAACAATTGAAGTAGAAGCCTATGCAGATATCTTGTTGTATGACAAGAGTCCCTTAGAAGATATCAGCGTTATTGGAGATCCCAAAAACAACTTACTTTTGATTATCAAAGACGGTAAGATTTACAAAGATCAATTGACGAAAAAGTAAACTTTTACCAGATGAATAAGATACTCTATTTGCAAAAACAGAGGTAAAATAAGGTATAAAAAAAAGGATGAATTTTAAATTTATCCTTTTTTTATGCGTCTATTTAACAACACTTTTTTCTTTCTAAGAGACTCCATGTACAAACTATTCTTTGTTCGGATTTAAATACCTCGATTTACTTAACTGATTAAACTCCAAGGTATAAAAATCTGCTTTACGCAGCACTTCAAGTACTTGTTCAATATCGTTCAACTCAACAGTCTCCTCGTAAAACGTAAAATTATCCCCCCCAGTAAGTGCATCTACCTTCTTCTTATCTGATCCGTCCAATCCTGCAAAGAAGAGCCATTTAGCTTTTTTGCCTTGTGAAGCTCCTTTATACATGCTGTATTCGTTCTGATTTTCTTCATCTTCTGCGTATTTGACTGCTTCAACCCAATGCTTCATATACTTAGTTTTCGCTTGATCAGCAATACATAAATCTTGGTGTTTACTCACGTAATTTTCAGGAAAAATCAGTCTTCCGATGCCACTGATGACAAAGCGACTATAGCCGATAGTCCAAAAGTAACGTTCGGATAAGTCCGCATTAAGCAAGAAAATCTTTTCTGAAGTCATCGACATATCATAGGCGGTTCCCAAACCAGTAACGGCCGTTTTTCCACTAAACACAACGCGTACTTCATCGAGGTAATTTCCCTCGCTTTTGGCGATATACTTCGGCATCATTAATAAAGTATATAGTGCATTTTCTTCAAAAGAAACCCTGTTATCATAGTGTCCAAAAGGTTTTCCTTCCTCGTTTTTTTCGACTTTACTTCCGCCAAAACCAAGGCGATCTATAGCAATAAGATGAAACTTTTTATTGAGTTCTTCATCCATAAAATACGGCAACAGACTAGCAACAGAAGCTCCATTCTCAGGAATTAATAGAAGATATGGATTTCGAATACCTCCCAAATAATCGTATCCCTCCACATAATTATGGCGTTTATTACTTAAATAACCAACTTTAAACTTATTGATTACCAGCGTATCATAAACGGGAGCTCGCATTTTTTTTGCTTCAAATTGAGGCGCAACTTTTTCTGGATTGTAGTTTTCATACAAGAAATCGTACTTGCACCAGATAAATAAATAGCCCAGAAATAGCAAGGCAATACCGATTAAACCAATTTTTTTTAGCTTCATTTACGAGGATTTAATTTTAACATTTTTTTTTAAAATTACAGTTAAAAATAGAATTCTCCTCTAGGTACACTTAAAAAAACAACAGTTTGGACGTAAAAAACACCTTAGTTTTTCGTGGCCATACCGTGGAATTCCACAATATTTAACACGTATTTTCTGAACATTTATACTTATATTTGCTTCTACCTTTAGTTAAAAAAAGGTAAGATTGTCGCTTTGTTTTTACTTGTAAAAGGAGAAAAAAGTGGAGGGACTAAAATCGATGAAAAGAAGACATAGACTGCAACGTAAGAAGTGGTTTATTCGAACGTAATTTTAATTTCCAACAAAGTAAAGATGAGTCATCTACAACAAATTATCGAGCAAGCATGGGCAGATCGTTCTTTGCTTCAAAATCAAGATACACAAGACGCCATTCGAGAGGTAATCGAAGCGATTGACCAAGGAAAGTTACGCGTTGCAGAGCCCCTAGCTACAGGTTGGCAAGTAAACGAGTGGGTAAAAAAAGCCGTAGTACTATACTTTCCCATTCAAAAGATGGAGACCTTTGAGGTAGGTATATTTGAATACCACGATAAGATGCCTTTAAAGAAAAATTACGCTGCAAAAGGAATTCGCGTTGTTCCCCATGCAGTTGCTCGCCATGGGGCTTATATTTCTTCGGGGGTAATTTTAATGCCTTCTTATGTCAATATTGGTGCTTATGTCGATGAAGGTACGATGGTTGATACATGGGCAACCGTAGGTTCATGCGCTCAAATAGGCAAGCACGTACACCTATCAGGTGGTGTGGGTATTGGTGGTGTTTTAGAACCCTTACAAGCCGCTCCTGTTATTATTGAGGATCATGCTTTTATTGGTTCACGTTGTATTGTTGTAGAAGGTGTTCGCGTAGGGAAAGAAGCTGTTTTGGGTGCGAATGTTGTTCTCACAGCCTCTACAAAGATCATTGATGTAACCGGTGATCAACCCGTTGAACTCAAAGGTTATGTTCCAGAGCGTTCGGTGGTGATACCAGGTTCGTATACCAAAAAATTCCCCGCTGGTGACTTCCAAGTACCTTGTGCTTTGATCATCGGAAAACGCAAACCCTCTACAGATTTAAAAACATCTTTAAACGACGCTTTACGAGAGTACAATGTTGCGGTCTAATGGATCGCTAACCTCAATATAAAATTACCACAGTCCCTTTTGGACTGTGGTAATTTAGCTTTAAAAGACACGATTATTTTATGAACAAGCTATTTTCTAAAAACGCGAAAATTTTCACCTTGCGTTTTTTACTCCTTTTCGCCTTTTATCAATTGGTTCGATTTGGCTTTTACTGGTATAATGGACATCTGTTAGATCCGATAGACTCCGCTGTGATTCTAGGAGGAATTCGCTTTGATTTAGCAGCCTTGGGATTTATCAATCTTGTCTTTGTTCTTTTACACCTATGGCCGGGAAAATTTCAAACGAAAAAGGGATATCAATCTTTTTTATTTTACAGCTTCTATTTAGTCAACCTGTTCATTCTTTGTTTAAATTTCGTTGACTTTGAATACTTTAGATTTATCGGCAGACGAAGTTCGTATGCATTCATTACCGCATCAGGTATGGAAAATGAATTGCCAGGACTGTTGAAGAACTTCATCGTTGACTATTGGTGGATTCCCTTATTTATGTTGGGGTCTTTCGTTTTCTTTTGGCTTATTCACCGAAAGATCGATTACAAAATACACGATTCTCGCTTTAATTTCCCACAAGTAATCGTTGCCATACTCCTAACAGGTGTTTTACTGGTATTGGGTCGTGGTGGGTTACAACCAAAACCTATTCGACTAGTTGATGCAGCAGCTTATGGAGGATTGAAGAATACAGCTTTAGTGCTCAATACGCCTTTTTCTGTTCTAAAAACCATGGGTAAAAAGGAAACACTTCCCGATTACAACTTCTATAGTGAGGAGGAACTAGTTCGCATTTTCGATCCTGTACAAACCTTTCGCTATGACTCAATCAACAAAAAAAACGTAGTCTTGCTCATTGTAGAGAGTTTTGGCAGGGAAAATATGCACAGGGGGTTGACGCCTTTTATGGACTCTTTAGCAGAAAACAGCTACTTTTTTGAACATGGTTTTGCCAATGGAAAAGTGTCTATTGATGCGGTTCCCTCTTCTATCTCTAGTATTCCTAGCTTAATGGATCGCACCTTTATCACGTCTAGCTATGCGTTGAACGATGTCTACCCGCTTCCGAAAATACTCAATAACGAAGGGTATCACACGGCTTTTTTTCACGGTGCATTCAACGGAAGTCAAAACTTTGATCAATATGCCAATGTAGCAGGATTTAAGGAATACTATGGTAAAAATGAATACGAAGGACCAGAGGCCTTTGATGGTTCTTGGGGAATATTTGACGAAGAATTCTTGCAGTTTTTCGCCCAGAAACTAGATCAATTCTCCACGCCATTCTTCACCACTTTGTTTACCATTTCTTCCCATAACCCTTATACTATTCCTGAAAAATACAAAGGAAAATTCCCTAAAGGTACTGCTGCTATACACGAGTCTATTGCCTATGCTGATTATGCGCTTCGTCAGTTTTTCGAAACCGCAAAAACCAAATCGTGGTACAACAATACAATTTTTATCGTTGTAGCAGATCACACTTCTTCTGAACCTCAGGAAGAAAAATGGAAAACCAATGTGGGGAAATTTAGAATTCCCATTCTCTTTTTTGCGCCTGGCGATCCATCTTTGCCTGTTGCTAAAAATGAACGCAACTTTCAACAAATTGACATTTTACCCAGTTTAATGGACTATTTACAAATCAACACACAAGTTGTTTCATTCGGGAAATCGTATCAATCAACTCAAGATTTTGCTATTAGTTACCTCAATACCATTTACAATTACGAAGAAGGAGATTATTATCTTGCCTTTGACGGAACAAAGAGTTTAGGTCTTTACAATTGGAAACAAGATCCTGAACTAAAAGAGAATTTAGTAGCTAAAGAGCCTGAAAAAGTGCGAGAAATGGAACGTTTTTTAAAAGCTTACATCCAAACATTTAATTCACGCGTAAAAAACAATCAATTAGTAGTTAAAACGAAGCTATAATTTTAGCATCTTTACAACAGATTTTAAACGATTTAAAAAAGACCTTTTCAAAAAACAATATACCATGGCAATCAGTGGACTCGTAATTACATTTAATGAAGAAAAGAATATAGGAAAATGTATTGATGCCTTATTTCAATACTGCGATGAAGTGATCATCATTGATTCCAATAGCAAAGACAATACCGTTGAAATTGCAAAGAGCAAAGGAGCGCAAGTTTACCTTCAAGCTTTTTTGGGCGATGGTCCTCAACGTTCACACGGTTTACAATACTGTAAAAACGATTGGATTATGAATCTAGATGCAGATGAATTCCTCGATACAGATGCCTTGGCATTCATTAAACAAAAGTCGTACGAGAATAGTCCTTATGATGGATTTAAATTTAGAGTAAAGAACTTCCTGGGCGATAAGCTCATTAACTTCTCTGGATGGTATCCTGATTCGAAAGTTCGTTTTTTTAATAAAAAGACAGCACATCCTTCAGCAGATATTACCCATCAGTATATTGTCACAACCAATGAAAAAAGCGTTAATGTCCACATTTTACATTACGGTTGGGAAAATTACAAACAAGTGATAGACAAAAAGAATCAGTATTCCACTTGGGCCGCGCATCAACTCTTTGAAAAGGGAAAAAAAGTATCTTCCTTTAAGCCCGTTATCAATGGTTTAGTAGCATTTATAAGATGTTATTTTTTTAAAAAAGGCGTGTTAAATGGAATTGATGGCTTAGCTTTTGCAATAATTCAGTCATTCTTTTCGTTCATGAAGTATGTAAAGTTAATTCGATTACATAAATCAACGAAGTAGAAAACTTGTATAAATTAAATTGCTTTACACCTATTTATGAAAAAAAAGATTACTCTTTTAATTCCCACAAAGAACGAAGAGTCTAATATTAGAGACTGTATTTTATCTGCTAAACATATTGTGGATGACATTTACATTGTCGATTCATACAGTACAGATAGAACGGTTGATCTTGCCCAAGAGTTGGGGGCACGCGTGTTATCGCGCCAATTTGACAACTATTCCAATCAAAAGAATTGGGCTATTGAACAAATACCTAATGACTGGATTCTCTTGTTAGATGCCGACGAAAAGTTAACACCAGAATTAGTCGATGAAATCACAGCATTACTAACACAAGACACAATAGATCAACACAATGCCTACTGGGTCTACCGAAAGAACTTTTTCTTCAACCGCGAAATCAAATATTCAGGCTATCAAAAAGACAAGGTTATACGCTTGTTCAAAAAAGATTTTTCACGCTACAGCAATCGTGTACACGAGTGTTTACATGTTGATGGACCTGTTGGTTTTTTAACAGCAAGGTTGCATCACAATACCTATCGTGGATTTGATTTCCACCTAGCAAAACTCAGTCGATATGCCAGTCTTCAAGCCGAAGATTACGATCAAAAAACAGGTAAACTCACAGGTTTTCACTTTATTATCAAACCAGGAATGCGCTTCTTTAAACACTATGTGATCAAACAAGGTTTTAGAGATGGTATCCCTGGATTAATACTCTCATCACTCAATGCCTATGCCACTTTTTTACGCTATGTCAAACTTTGGATGTTGAGAAACAAAATCGAAAATTAGTTAAGAAACAAACGGTTATTGTTATTTTTCTTATTTTTATAGTTAAACGCATCTTATGAATACACTACGGATCTTCTTTTTGTTTTTTATCCTACTCAGCCTAGGTAGCTGTCGAACGGATATGGACTTTGAACCTATGTCTCAGCCGTTGCGTTTTTCTGCTGATACGGTTTACTTAGATCCTGTTTTTTCAGAAACAGCTTCGAGTTCCTATTTGGTAAAAATCTACAATTCGAGTAATCAAAACATCAAAATTCCACAACTTAGTCTAGGAAAAGGCGAACAGTCTTATTTCAATTTGTTAATAGAAGGCGTATCGGGAAAAAGATTTTCCAATGTAGAGCTATTAGCCAAAGACAGCTTATATGTATTTATTCATACCCTAGGGAAAGCAGATCCGTCGAACAAGGATTTTATCTATACCGATCAAATTCAACTACACGGTCACGCCCAGCCCCAACAGATCGAATTGGTTACGCTAATCAAGGATGCTTACTTTCTACATCCTGGTAAAGTGGAGAAACAAGTATTACACCGCGTACAATTAGAAGATCATACCCTTATTGAAGGTTTTTATCTGGGCGATACAGATGTTCACGCTAAAAATACTTTGAGGTTAGACAATCAAAAACCTTATGTTGTGTACGGTTACGCGATGATTCCCGAAAATCAAACCCTATACCTCGATGCTGGCACCCAGTTGTACTTTCATAAAAACTCAGGTATTATTGGTCTAAAGGGAAGCGCTATACAGGCGGAAGGAACTCTAGAGCATCCCATTGTTTTATCACATGATCGCTTAGAGGAAGCTTATGCTTATACCGCTGGACAATGGTCTGGTGTACGCCTACAAAGTCCCAGTCCCAGTGTATTTAACCACGTTGTGATCACGCATGCAAAAATTGGGTTACACCTTGAAAATGCGAGTCATTTCACCTTGCGAAACACCCAATTATTCAACCATTCTTATACTGCCTTAGAGGCGATAAACTCTACCCTTGTTGGGCAAAATATCGCAGCGGCCAATACGCAAAACGCCACTGTTGTTTTGCGCAATGGAGGTAATTACCTCTTTCAACATTGTACCTTCAGCAACGCTGGATTCCGACCAGATCAAACGGCCCTTCGCATTGAAAATAATACGGGAAGTTCTTTTGATCGCCTACTTGTTCAAAACAGCCTTTTACACAGTGCTATCGCGCAAAGTTTTATCCTTGCAGTAGACAATGTAGCTAATATTCGCTTTGAATCCACCGCCTTAAAAGATACGAGCAAGCGAAATTTGAGTACTTCCGTTTACGACTACAGCAATCAGATGCTGTATGCGAATACCATTCTCCTGGATACCCCAACGTTGGGAACCATTGATTTTCAAGACCCGAAAAAGAATCAATTCTACTACTCTAGCCTCATGACCCACTTAATTGGCAAAGGAGATCCCGCGATTGCACGGGATATACCGCAAGATCTCAACGGAAAAACGCGAATAAACGCACCTGATCTAGGGGCTTATCAGCATATTGAAACTACCAAAGAATAATTTTTTAATTGTCTTTTTTTAGTATATTTTTGCATCTTACAACAACAACTAAAATAATCTTATCGCAATGATTTATTTCTTCGAAAACCCTTCGAAAAAGTTCTACGCTGTTCAGGTGGAGAACGCTTTATCTATTGAAGATATTCAAAAACTAAATTGGCTTTTTGGCAATGCTACGCACCTCGATCAAGAAGTAATCAACAACAAGTTTATTGGTCCACGTGCAACAATGATTACACCTTGGAGTACTAATGCGGTGGAGATTACACAAAATATGGGCATTGATGGAATTGTTCGTATTGAGGAATTTTTCGAAGCAAACCAACAAGAATTCGACCCGATGTTGTCTCAAGTATTTGAAACGTTGAATCAAGATATCTTCGCGATTCACATTCAACCAGAGCCAATTATTTACATCGAAGATATTGCGAAATACAACCAAGAAGAAGGTCTTGCCCTCAACGAGGAAGAGATTACTTATTTGGAAGAGCTAGCTCAAAAAATAGGACGTAAACTAACAGATTCAGAGGTATTTGGTTTTTCACAAGTAAACTCAGAACACTGTCGTCACAAGATATTCAACGGAACATTTGTAATAGATGGAGAGGAAAAACCGAGTTCACTATTCAAATTGATCAAGAAAACATCAGAAACAAATCCAAACGATATTGTATCGGCTTATAAAGATAACGTTGCGTTTGTAAAAGGACCACGTGTAACACAATTCGCTCCTTTATCAGCGGATAAACCAGACTTTTATGCGGAGAAAGAATTTGATTCTGTTATTTCGTTAAAAGCAGAAACGCACAACTTCCCTACTACGGTAGAGCCGTTTAACGGAGCTGCAACGGGTTCGGGAGGAGAAATTCGCGATCGTTTAGCGGGAGGACAAGGATCGTTACCTCTAGCGGGAACTGCGATTTACATGACTTCTTATTCTCGTTTAGAAGAAAACCGTCCTTGGGAAAAAGCCATGGATGAGAGAGCTTGGTTATACCAAACGCCAATTGATATTTTAATCAAAGCTTCAAATGGAGCATCTGATTTTGGAAATAAATTCGGACAGCCGTTAATTACTGGGTCTATTTTAACGTTCGAACATGAAGAAGACGCGCGTAAGCTTGGCTTTGACAAAGTGATTATGCAAGCGGGTGGAATAGGATATGGAAAATTAGAACAAGCGAAAAAGCACAAACCAGAACAAGGGGATCAAGTAGTGATCTTGGGTGGTGAAAACTATCGCATTGGTATGGGAGGAGCTGCGGTTTCTTCTGCAAATACAGGTGCTTTTGGATCGGGTATTGAATTAAATGCCATCCAACGTTCGAATCCTGAAATGCAAAAACGTGCAGCAAACGCAATTCGTGGTTTAGTTGAAGCAGACCACAACCCTATTGTATCGATTCACGATCACGGAGCAGGTGGACACTTAAACTGTTTATCAGAATTAGTAGAAGAAACAGGAGGACATATCAATTTAGATCAACTTCCAGTTGGTGATCCGACGCTTTCGGCTAAAGAAACCATCGGAAACGAATCACAAGAAAGAATGGGATTGGTGATTGGTAAAAAAGACATGGATACTTTGGCGCGCATTGCAGAAAGAGAGCGTGCACCGATGTATGCTGTTGGTGAAATCACCAATGATCACCGCTTCACAATTGAATCTGCTAAAACGGGAGCTAAACCTATGGATTTTGCCCTTGAAGAAATGTTTGGAAGTTCTCCAAAAACCATCATGGCAGATGAAACGATTTCGCGTATTTATGCTGATTTAGATTATTCAGTTGAAAACGTAAACGATTATTTAAACCAATTGTTACAATTAGAAGCAGTAGCTTCTAAAGATTGGTTAACCAATAAGGTAGACCGCTGTGTTGGAGGTCGCGTGGCGAAACAACAATGTACAGGTCCCCTACAATTACCTTTGAACAACTTAGGAGCGATGGCTCTTGACTACAAAGGAAAAGAAGGAATTGCTACGACGGTAGGACATGCTCCTGTTGTTGCCTTAGTTAACCCTACTGCAGGAAGTAGAAATGCTATCGCTGAGGCGTTATCTAACATTGTTTGGGCTCCATTAAAAGACCAAATGAAGGGAATTTCTTTATCTGCAAACTGGATGTGGGCATGTAACAACCCTGGAGAAGATGCGCGTTTATATGAAGCTGTACAAGCGTGCTCGGATTTTGCCATCGAATTGGGAATCAATATCCCGACTGGAAAGGACTCCCTTTCTATGAAGCAAAAATATCCGAATGACGAGGTAATTGCTCCGGGAACTGTTATTATTTCTGCGGCTGCCAACTGTACGGATATCACAAAAATTGTTGAACCTACTTTAAAGAAAAATGCAGGTTCAATCTACTATATACGCTTATCACAAGATAACTTCAAATTAGGAGGATCATCATTTGCTCAGATTTTAAATGCAATTGGACAGGATGTACCTACGATTCAAGATGCAGCTTACTTCAAAAAGGCATTTAATACCGTACAAACTTTAGTTGAAAACAATCAAATTGCTGCAGGTCACGACATTGGAAGTGGAGGTTTAATCACGACGCTTTTAGAGATGACATTTGCTGATGTAAACTTAGGAGCGCGTTATGATTTAACGGCTTTAAATGAAAAAGATACGGTAAAAGTTCTTTTCAACGAAAACATCGGTTTAGTCATTCAAGCGAAAAACGACGATGCTTTCGAAAAAGCAGTAAATGCCGCAGGTATTGAGGCAACTAAAATCGGAACGGTTTTAGCTGAAGAAACCGTATCGTTCCAAAACGGAAGCGATCACTTTAGCTATAGTGTTCCCGCAATCCGTGATACGTGGTACAAGACCTCGTATTTATTGGATCAGAAGCAAACGAAAAACAACAAAGCGACAGATCGCTTTAACAATTATAAAAATCAACCGTTACAGTTTGCATTCCCAGCACAATTTGACGGAAAGAAACCAGCTATTGACGCGTCTAAACCACGTCCAAAAGCGGCTATTATCCGCGAAAAGGGAAGTAACTCGGAAAGAGAGGTTGCCAACGCCATGTTCCTGGCAGGATTTGACGTAAAAGACGTTCACATGACGGATTTAATTTCGGGTAGAGAAACATTAGAAGACATCCAATTCATCGGAGCTGTTGGAGGTTTCTCAAACTCAGACGTTTTAGGATCGGCAAAAGGATGGGCAGGTGCTTTCATGTACAATGAGAAAGCGAACACAGCTTTGAAGAATTTCTTTGCACGTAAAGATACTTTATCTGTGGGTATTTGTAATGGTTGTCAGTTGTTCATGGAACTGGAGTTAATCAATCCAGAGCACGCTGTTCACGGCAAGATGTTGCACAACGATTCTCAAAAACACGAGAGTAATTTTACATCGGTTACTATTCAAGAGAACAACTCTATTATGTTATCTACGTTAGCAGGTAGTACATTAGGCGTTTGGATTTCACATGGTGAGGGTAAATTCAACTTACCAGAGGCTGAAAGCAACTACAATATTGTAGCGAAATACGCGTATGACAGTTATCCAGCAAATCCAAACGGATCGGATTACAATACCGCTATGATGTGTGACAATACAGGACGTCACTTGGTGATGATGCCACACATTGAACGTTCGCTATTCCAATGGCACTGGGCAAATTACCCAGAAGGACGCCAAGACGAAGTTTCTCCATGGATGGAAGCTTTTGTTAATGCACGTCAATGGATTGAAGCAAATAACACAAAATAACAGCATATAAAGCCCGCTTCACAGCGGGCTTTTTTTATAGCTGTTAACAGTAATTAGCACGAAATTGCGTCTTTTAATCAAAAAAAAGGTGTAGTTTTATAGAAACGGCTTGAAAACCAAGTTTTCGTTCAACCCAAAACGTGCAAAAAATTGTAGTATTATGAAATTAAGACCTATTCGTACGGAAGAAGATTACCACATGGCTATGATCAAAGTACAACTATTAGAAGGTAGTCCACAAAATAAGGATACTGTAGATGAACTAGAGGTATTACAAATTCTAATTGAAAAATACGAGCGAGATAATGCTCCTATGGGCATGCCTGATCCAATAGACAGTATCAAGATTTACAATCAATATTTCTCAGACGAAAAAGAAGAATAAAAGAAAAACCAACAGCCATTCAACCTGTTGGTTTTTCTTTTATTTTTTTTGTCCAATCAATCGAACAACCGCTCCGATCCCTTGATGAAAATGTCCTTCTTGTAACTCGACTTCTTTTTCTTGTGCTAAACTAAATTGAAAAGAAGGAAAATCTTCCCTCAACTGTTCTAAGGAATAAAGCATTTCGAGTTCTCCAGGTCCACCAATACTCCCTTTCTTTCTTTGCGCTACCTGTTGAGGAGAAAAAGCTTCTAAAATAAGTATTCCTCCTGGTTTTACAACTTGCGCTAAATGTTGATGATACGCACGACGCTTCTGCAGTGGAAAATGAGCATAAATCAAAACAAGTCCATCATATTTAGCTTCATGAATAGGCCAATCTTCTACGGCACAAACGTCATATCGCAATTCTACCCCTTGTTTGGACGCTAAGCGCATGGCTTTTTTCTTTCCTTCTAAGCTTAAATCAAACGCATCAACGGCATAGCCCAAGGTGGCGGCATAAACTGCATTTCTTCCTTCTCCTTCTGCAGCGAAAACCAATTGTTTACCTTGTCCATTCAGGGGCAAGACCTCTTTTAAAAAAGCATTAGGCTCGATGCCATATACATAATCCTCCTGCTTATATCGTTCTTCCCAAAATTGTTGACTCATTACTGTTGCTTTAATTGATTGATTACCTTGCCAACTCCTCCTCCATTATACACCCTTTGATACCCCAACTGCTCCAATACTCTTTTGGCTTGTTGACTTCGCATACCACTCCTACAAAACACAATTAAGGGCGTTTCTTTGCTATATCGACCACTTTTAGCAACTAGTTGGTCCAACGGGATATTGATGGCTTTATTTGCACTACCACTCAAGTATTCTCCTTGTGTACGCACGTCAATCAATATAGCCCCTTCTTCGATTAACATTGCAAACGAAGGTTTTGACTCAGAAGAACTGAACCATTTTTTTAACCACTGTAACATTATATTCTATTTTAAGACGAAAATAGGTCGTTTGAAGCATTGCTACAGTAACTTAAGTTACATCGCTGCTACTTTTCAACTTTTAATTTCAAAGAAGGAATCTACCTCATCATAAAAATCATGTGTTAAAGCTACATCTCGTACAAAGCTGACAAAATCCATTTTAAAATCGTATCGCGTATACGCAGTTTGACGCACACTTGCTTGTAAAGCTATTGCAAAAGCTTTTTGTTGTTCGAGATTCGCGTGGTCATAACAATTTTTCAATACTACCGTATCAACGGTTCGCGTATTGGTATTTTCGATAAAAACGCGATTCATTATCTGACTTAATTGCTCTAGCCATACCCGTTGATTTTGGGTATTATTGAGCGTTAAAGCAAACCAAGTGCTATAGTTTTGATAAAAGTCGGTAAATTTCTTGCTGTGATGGGAAATACGCTTATCAAATGCTTGAATATCTAACATGATTTTGGAAAAGAGATCGCAAGCAATGGGTTTATCGATATTGACCGTAATAAAATCATTGACAGGTTCAAACGCAATAGCTAGGGTATCTAATATCTTTTTGATTTTCATCCCTTCTAATGTCTTCCTTCTTCCCGCAACAGCCTTAAATGTTTGTTGCATAATATCTTCCACATATTCAACCGTATACTCTACTTTTTCTTGCGAAAAGGTCAAGATGAACTGTTGCTCTAATGCCTTGTTCTTCTTAAATACTTCCGTCAACCACTGTGTTAACACCTCCTTACTCTGCTCGTGTAGTAAAACTGTACTCGCTGGTTGTTTCGCTTTTGGTCTCGTCTTTTTTACCAATTGAGAAGGCACAACTTTCAATCCCATTTGAGAAATTTGCAGCAGTACCGCTGCTTGATGAATACAAAGTTCGCTTGTACCTCCACAATCACAAGTCATCGCATTGATATGCTCATCCTTTACCTGGATATGGACATCGTATGTTTCTTCCGCCTCATCGACAAAGGCCACAAAATGCCCTGCATCTTCCTCATCCAACTCGCGTACTTCTACTGCTTTAAGTTGAGTTTTATCCTTTGCTGTGAGTTGCTTTAGTCGTTCTTGTATCGTCATTTATTTTATTGTTTATCAAGTGCTTTTGCTACGATTTCAATCAATTCTTTACGCGTCATAAATTGATTAAAATACACTTCCAAAGAACCTTCATTTGTAATTTCCCCAAAAAAAACTTCGTGATCAGTACCGAAAACCGTCGGGTTATCCGGTTGAGGATCATCTAAGCTAATATACAGTTGATCGGGAAACCCATAGCTATAAAACAGCTGCAAAAATTCTCCGGGTTCTTTTTTGATTACCCTACGTACCGCTGTAAAATCCACTACTGTATCATCGTCAAAGTAGCCTTCATACCACTCTTCATAATCAGCAGTTCCTTTTGTAAAAGGAGTAAAAAGAACAGGCTGCCAAAATGTTTGTCCGTACCCTTCCTCTGTATGGCGATAATAATGCGCAATAATTTTTTGATACAATACCTCGCGATTGGTATGAACTAACTCTTGATTTTCTGTAATAAAATCACCCAATCCACGAATAGGTTCTGTTTGTTCTGCTGTTGCCCAAGGCGTATCCACAGGCCTTTTATACAACACCGTATTGAACGTTATAGCTAACAGGTCTTCAACTATATTATTTCCTTTTACTTGGCTACTATCACCACCTAATTGATGAATTCGCTCTAGAATTTCTTTTTTCATGTTCCATTTATTTACTTGGTCCCTAAAGCTAGCACTTGAATAACTTGTTTTAATTGCCTCGCTAAATAATCAGTATCCTGATACACAAGTTGATAGTCACTAAATCCCGCTAAAGTAGTAGAATGCGCTGCACTTTGTTTACGCAAATATACAACGGGTTTCTTTAGGGCTTTGGCATATCCCGCTTCTATTCCTATTCCAATGCCTTTGTCTGTAGTTTCAGCGAGTAAAAAAACACTATTCTCGATATCCTGCATCGCCTGCTGCATCATTTCTTTTTCTTGTTCTCTTGAAAATGTATAGTGCTCCACAAATCCGCGCCATCGGGGTGTTTATTTGGTTTACAGTGGACGGTTTACTGTTTACCGTTTTAATTCTCTTTACATTGAATAATTTTCTGTCAACCGTTAACAGTAAACTGTTAACTAAAAAACAAACCCCAACGATCCGTTTTGGAAGGTTGGGGTGGTATTACATACATCCTTCAAACGATATATAGCTATTTAATTAAAAAAATATCTATATAACATTATTATTCCCATCAAAAAAAGACCAATTCCTCCTAAGTATCCCTTTAAGTGCATTACATAACTTGTTGTCAAAGCTTTATCTCCATTTTTCTCATCTTTTAGCGTCATGATAAAAAATAACAATCCTCCTATTATGAAAAGTATTGACAAAAAAACATTTCCCATTTTAATTATTCTTTTAGTTTTTCACTTACAATTTTTTGAGTTCCATTAACTTTTAAAGATGCTCCTTGAGTCAGGATTTCAGTTCCTAAATTAAACCCTTCTTCTCCAAATTTTTTTCCTGCTCCTGGTAATACTTTATTTAATCCTTTCTCAACTAATTTACCACCTATATAAAAACCTAGATTAATACCTGCTCCTCTCATATTCCCATCACATAAATCAACACCGAATTCTATAGCACTTCCCGCTAGTGATATACCATTTCCTATACCTGCCACTGGCACACCAATACCAGCACCAGCACCTGTCAATGTCATTCCATATCCCACTAAACTAACAGCATCTCCTGTATCTTGTAATCCTTGTGGTAAATCGTATTTAAGCGCATTTATTACAGCTCCATCTACTCTACTTGGGTCAAATCCTCCATTTCCAGTACGTTTTATTGTGGATGTCGGTGCACTATCTACTTTACTGGTATCAAAAACTCCTTCGGAAGAATTACTTCTTAATGCTTCAGCATGTTTGGCATCTAACCTTCCTCACCCGATAGCGCGGATTTGCAATCCGTGACTTTATCTATCCCATAAACAATAGCACCCGATAGCGCGGATTTAAGGTGCAAATCCGCGCGATCGGGAAATTACAAACTATTTTATAAAACAAAACCTGCTAATCAAAAAGACTAACGGATTTTCTTCTTTTATAATTTAGCCGCACGGACTGCAAGTCCGCGCGATCGGGGTTCTCTTTATATTGAAAATCTTCCGTTAACCGTTAACAGCTAACTGCCAACTAAAACTCACTGTTGCTTTTTTGTCATCTTCGGCTGTACTTTACCTTTTGAAACACTTCTACCATTGTCGTTGATTAAAGTCGAAGCCTTTTTTAATGGTGTAACGGTGGTAGGGTGTTTCTTTTGTAGTACACAATTGACTACTTTGACAATTCTTAACCCATTTCTCATAACCCATAACCAATTATCCCCTAAATAACAAAACCCCAACGATCCGTTTTGGAAGGTTGGGGTCATTAATTCAACTTTATCTATCTAAAATTCATATTCTTATAAGATTTCAATCACTTTAAAACATTCATCTTAACCATTATGAATTTACCGTCAAAACCATTGCCTTTCATAAAAATAGTATCAGTAGTATATCTTTCTATTATAAAAGAATTTAGTCCAAAATTTAAGACTAACGATTTGGAGTCAAAATACCAATTACTATCTAAATTACCTATCTCAAAATCTTCAGAAAAATTATTCTCAGCCTCATTAACGTCTCCTCTATAAATTTCATACTTATCTTTTTCAAACTTATACTTATATCCCAAATAATGAAATTCTTTTTTATTCTCTAACACATAATAATTCCAAATTTTTGTATCATTAGCATCACTTACTAATATATCAAAAAAAAGATTTTTTTGATTATTACAATTAGTCAATATCAACAACAAACTAAACAATATTGTATACTTCATATTAAAAACATTAATTAGGTTCCTTTTTAGTCTTAACATCAAAATACTTTTTCTCACCATTTTTCTCTAATCCATAACCGTACCCTGATTTAAAATCTTCTAGCTTATATCCTCCTACATTATTACTATTAAATTTATTAATCAATTCACTACGTGTACTGCGGCTCCTTATACCACCTAAGTATGAGGCCATTGCACTAATCATTCCCTTCTGAAAGTCCTCCGTAGTTCCACTAAAAGATTCATCACTCATCTGTCTAACATAAACATCTACATGACTTTCGAATGAAGTTATTACTCCATTAGCATTATCAATCCTATGCTCTCTTTCATGAACTAATACATTCATCAAATTATTTTTATCATTCAATAAACTACTTACTGTACCGTTATCTCCGACAGGAGCAATCCAAATTTTATTATTATTTGAATTATAATGCGCTATACCTCCCACTTCATTAGTTGCGCCAACCCCTTCAACTCCAATTTGGTTGGCATAATAACCTACAATATTAGCTACAGATTGTCTATCCCTACTATTTAAACCAAACCAACTTTTTCCAATCGAATAATCTGATAATGATCTAACTTTTCCTCCATCCATAATGGTAATATGAGATTTATTATCATTAACAACCTTAGTAATACTCCCCTTACCATTTAAATGAATGATATCTCTTCCATCGGGATCTATTGCATTAATCGGATTATTAGCCACATATACATAAGGGTTAATGTTGGGGTATTTTTCAGCATGTGGATCAACCGATAAAAACACACTCATCGTCGGATCGTAATAACGCGCACCGTAGTAATAGTAACCTGTTTACCTCCTCGTTATTATTTTTTTAGGCCTAGGTGAATCTCCTTCGTCGATTTGTGGATCCAATTCTGCACTACGTGCGGTTCGTTCTACTAAAGCTACTCGCTTTAGTTTCCGAAATCATTAAACTTATACACATTATCATAATTACTATTATTGTGTTCCACCATCAGCTCTCCTCACGAAGTGCACCGAATACCAAAACAAATAAAATCATTAATGAGGTAAATGGTAGATAACCATAGTAATGTGTTGGTATTCCATTGATGTCTGTAAGGTAAGAAGAACTGCCTAAACAAAGTTCATCGAATACCAAAACAAATATAATCGTTAATGAGATAAATGGTCGCTATGGTACCCTTACCCTTTGTTTTACCTATGCAATTTCAGTGGGTTTATCTACACTGTATTTCAATGTGCGTCTGTATATGCGCTAACTTTTTGGTGTTTTGCTGTTTATTCAACGATTCCTTCACTTCTTTTTTTGTTTATTATGTTAAGTTAATCACAAAGTAAATATCGCAATTCTCTTTGTTTTTTCATCTGCTAACTGCTACTTTTTAGCCTTTGCTTACTGCTATTTTTAACTGCGCCCATTTATGCGCTGATTGGCGTTGTCTCTTTGCTGTTTTTAGTCGTAAGGTTAACTAATCAAATTTTATAACTATGGCTACACTAAAGCTTATCCTCTCTAAATCACAACAACAGCGCAAAGTTGGCAGTAATCAATCGATGATTATGCTTCGTTATACCCACAACAAACAAAGCGTTTTATTCTCTACTTTTAAAAATATCGATACCAATTATTGGGATGCGACTAAACAATGCGCTAAAAAATCGTTTGATACTGCAACTACCCTTAATTCGTATTTGCGTCTTTTTAAACAAAAAGTAGAAGACATCGTCAATCAACTACTCAGCGATAATCAATCGCCTATGCCTTTGGTTGTTAAACAAAAGTACAATCAACTCAAACTACAAAATGGAAGTCAATCCAATGCACTTTCTTTTTTCGACTACGCCAAACAATTTATAGCGCAAAGTAAACTACATAAATCCAATGCTACAGTTAAAACCTATGTAACGGTTATCAATAAGCTTCTACAATATCAAAGCTATGCTAAAGTGTCTTTGTGTTGGCATTCATTTGATATGGCGTTCTACTACGATTTCCTTCACTTTTATACCAATGTTCAATCACTGCATACCAATGGTTTTGGTAGGGCGATTAAAATTATCAAAATCATTCTCAACAATGCTTTGGAACACAATATCCACAACTGTACTGCCTACAAAAGCAAAAAATTTAAGGTATTAAAGGAAGAAGTCAACAACATTTATTTAAGTGAAGACGAACTACAGCAAATTATTCAATTGGATTTATCCGATAATACTACAATGCAATTAGTCCGCGATTGCTTTATTATCGCATGCTATACAGGTTTGCGCTTTAGCGATATTGCCAAAGTCAAAAGGGAAAACATCAGCGATAATACCCTTACTATTAAAACACAAAAAACACTACAATGGGTTACTATTCCACTACTGCCTATTGTGGTGCAAATCCTCCATCGCTATCAGTCTACGCCTAATGGTTTTCCTACAGTTTGTTGTAGTCTAACGATGAATAAATACCTTAAAATAATTGGGCAGTTGGCTAATTTAAACGACAATGTTATCCTTATTCGCTCTAAGGGTAAACAAAGGGTTGAACAGTGTTTGCCTAAATATCAGTTGATCTCTACTCACACAGCACGTCGCTCTTTTGCTACTAATTTATTTAAAAAAGGGGTTCCTTCACGCGTTATTATGTCAATAACAGGACATCAAACCGAACAGTCATTCAATAGTTATATCAAAATTAATGGCAACGAAAACGCTCAACTGCTGTTGTCCTATCTCAATAATCTAAAATAAGGGTAGTGTCTGCTACCCTTATCTTTTTTGTTATCAAATACTTTATTCTCTTCTTTAAAAAAAGTCATCAATTTTATACTTTACTCTCACCGATTATTTTTAGTCTATCACCAATTTTAGCCCTATACCTCACCAATTTTTGTTTTTACTATCACCGATTTTAGCCTTATATATAAGTAAAGATATAAATACCCTATATAAACAATAGATATAAAAAAGAATCGCAAATAAGGCATCACTTTTTTAAAAAAAGTAATCAAAAAGCTATTTTGGGACTGCGTCCCTTTTTCTTTTTGGCAAATAGTTAGTTACAATAGAAGATAGCTTCTCTTTTGTAGTAAATAGCAATTGATTTGTTTTTATAAAGTAGCGATCATTTAAAATTATGGTATAATGCTTTTTTAAAGCGATTCTACTTCCTTTGTATTAAAAGTCAGTACTTTATGCATTGTAGTATTTTTTAATTGTTGTACTAAAAGTAAAAAGCAATGGTATTTCTTCTTTGTAGTATTTTAATACGTCGACGACTTTCTTCTTTTGTACTTCAATAAAGTAAATGCAATATCATTCTTTGCTTTAATCATTGGTTTTAATGCAGTAAATCCTTCGTACAATCGATTTACTTTGTTTTAATGAATCAATTGTTCTATTGTAAAAATAAATGCATACAATCTTTTGATTTTCATTTGGCTGTTTTTGTACTTTGCAATTGTAGTCTTTGTCTTCAATGTAAAAAAGTAGTCTTTGTAAAACTACATTGTTTATCCTCACTGTCGTAGCCTTCGACTCACTTCGTTCCTCTTTACTACTCCACCGACGATAAATATAGTTGACAGTAAACGGCTTACAGTGAACAGTTTCTATTCTCTTTTATAATAAATAGTTGTCCAAAACCCAACTACTTTTTAGTTTACGGTGGACGGTTTACAGCTTACAGTTTTACTTCTCTTTTAATCGAATAATTTTCCGTAAACCGTTAACAGCTAACTGTCAACTAAAACTCACTGTTGCTTTTTTGTAGACTATGGCTGTACTTTATGTTTTGAAACACTTTTACCATTGTCGTTGGATAGTCGATGCCTTTTTTAATGGTGTAACGGTGGTAGGGTGTTTCTTTTATCCACTAAACAATCCCCCCCTAAATAACAAAACCCCAACGATCCGTTTTGGAAGGTTGGGGTGGTGTTTTATTTGTCACTACTTTTATACAAAGCCATATATAAAATTTCAGCATTTTGCGTTACTGTTATCATAACATCATTCTTTTTCATCGTATTAAACCCTTCAACATCATTAAATAAATTCGTATTTAAATCATTGTATTGAATCCCTATTTCTGAAAGCTCTACTAAAGGATCTGTTATAATCAACTTATAATAACATTGTTTATCTACTGTCACCCTATGTTTAAATAATTGCAACAATCCATAACTCTTTAAATAGCTAAAATCATATTTATAAACATAAAAGTTATAGCTCATTTTGTTGGTGTAAACGATATTTGGTTCAACTATTTCTATAAAAGTTTTATTTGCAATTGCTTCTTCCTTTGGTACACTATTTATCTTATGGTTTTGGATAAAAAAACTATTTGGGTCAATAAGTACAGAACCCCAATAATATATTACTGCAGTTAGTAAACAATATAAAACAATTTTAATTTTTTTGTTTATTTTCATTTCCTTTATTTACATCATTAATTTTTAATTTATTGTCAATACGCTCACCACTATTTTTTCTTTCAATATCCTTAAAATACGAATTAGGCCAAAAAGTAGTTGAATCTGCACCTTCTAATCCACCTGCTTCAACTGCTCCATTAACATTATCTGTACACCAATTTGTAAAATTCGAATAATCATCTTTAGTTATTTTATCAGCTGTATTATACATCATTGTATTCTGTTCTTCTGTTGTTGTAATTTGGTACGCCTTTTCATATCGTTGAAGAAGATTACCATCTCTATCTCTTTCTGAACTTTCAAAGCCTTTTCCATCATAATAATTATCCTTAAATGTATTGTGCTGTGATTGTGCAAATTCTTCGACTGATTTATATTCTCCTTTTTTTGATATAGAATAGCCATGTTTAACCGATTCTTCTCCTTTTTGATTTTGGTAAGTATATCGTCCTCCGTCTAACGAAAAATAAGTCCAACCTTTTTCGTCATCTCCTATAAGCATTGCTAAATGCCCATATTTATGTCCTCTCCTTTTAGCTCCATAGGATAACACAACAATATCTCTTCCATCGGGATCTATTGCATTAATCGGATTATTAGCCACATATACATAAGGGTTAATATTTGGGTATTTTTCAGCATGTGGATCCACACTCAAAAACACACTCATCGTCGGATCGTAATAACGCGCACCGTAATAGTAGTAACCCGTTTACCTCCTCTTTAATATTTTTTTAGGCCTCGGTGAATCTCCTTCGTCGATTTGTGGATCCAATTCTGCACTACGTGCGGTTCGTTCAACTAAAGCTACTCGCTTTAGTCTCCGAAATCATTAAACTTATACACATTATTATAATTACTGTTGTTGTAAACCACCATCAGCTCTCCTCACGAAGTGCACCGAATACCAAAACAAATAAAATCATTAATGAGGTAAATGGTAGATAACCATAGTAATGCGTAGGCACTCCATTGATGTCTGTAAGATAAGAAGAACTTCCTAAACAAAGTTCATCGAATACCAAAACAAATATAATCGTTAATGAGATAAATGGTCGCTATGGTACCACCATATTCTTCCTGAAATAAGTGGCGGATCAGGAATAGTAGGGTAAGTTGGTACTACAGGATCAATTTCAGGTGTTGAACCACCTCCTGTACTTCCACCACCTTCACCTGGTCTAGGTTGTTCTGGCAATTCAACAGGCGGTACTGGGCGAGGTGGAAGTTGAATAATAAAACTGATCAACTCACAATAGTTTATCGTTTGTCCCGTTTCTGAATCCTTTCCTCTTTCTAATGGGTATTTTGAAAAAATTGAACTACACACTACACCATATTGTTCAATACATTCTTCATAAGCTGTCACAAATTCTTCATAACACTTTTCATAGGCGTCCACCTCCATGCAATCGCTATTCCCTTCTAAGTAAGCAACCGCTTTACAAATAGTCATCTCTCCTGAATTAGCAATATTGTCAAGGAGCTTTTGTAAACAGTCATAACGACGGTGTTCTTCAAAAAACTTAACCCAATCATCAAAGGCATCTTGACAACTATCTTTTTCTTTATTACATTCAATTTGCTCAAAAACAAACAAAATCAAACAATCATTGAGTCCCTGTCTTTGCAACATATTAATTTCTTTCAAACACTCCTCTTTACCCTCTTTCTTTAAACTATCTATTAGCCCTTCTAAGGTTGAATCGCATTTCCATTTTTCAAAACATTGTTCTCGCTCTAATTTGTTTACAATTTCACAAGGTCTCATTTTTTTATCCAACAGCTCGTTTAATATTCGCTCACAATTGCTGTTTTTTTCTTTTGCAAATCTATCTCTTAAGGAATAAAGAAACTCCGCACATACATCCTCTATCGATCGGTTTTGAGTTGCATTCATAAAAAACTGTGGCTCATCATAGTTAGAGGACGCAAATACCCCGATAGCGCGGATTTGCAATCCGTGACTTTATCTATCCCATAAACAATAGCACCCGATAGCGCGGATTTAAGGTGCAAATCCGCGCGATCGGGTCATTTTCTAAATATCACCCTCCTCGTAATGAGGATGATTTGTAGCAAAAACTTGCTCTATTTTTCTAAAACAATGCAATAAAGAACCAAATCCTCAATTATAAGTGCACCCTTATAGTTGGATTAGACCTAGCTTGTTTGGGGTGAGTCCATAGTGAGTCCATGGTGAGTCCATAGTGAGTCCATTAAATGATTGTTTTTAATAGACTCACTATGGACTCACCATGGAGGTATATTTAACTCATATAGACGAAAGGTCCTCTATAGTCAGTTCCTGTTCTAATATATAGGTTGTAGGTTGTGCCTCGATAAACGACATAGAACAAACCTATTGCTCTGGTCCAAGAGGAGCGGTACCTGTTTTACGTCTTGTTTCATAAAAGCGAATGAACTCTTGGCTATAATCAGAATCTGGGAGATCCTCTGCTCTGTTGTTAGCGGATTCCTTTTCTTCCTTCTTCTTGGCGCGTTTTTCCGCTTGATTCAAGAATTTAGAGAGCAATTCTTTAAACGTATCAAAATCGACTTCATACGACAAGCCCACCCCTTGGGTATAGCCAATACCTTCCCCAATATAGTTAATATCGTTCTCTCTATTAAAGAAGCGTGCGTTAAGTGTTCCTTCCTCATTAATGCGCAATAACACCTCAACATCACCAACAATCACCGACTGTTCTACTCCACCAACAGGAACGCCAAGTTTTCCATTAACCGAAATACGGTCATTAACTTTGGTAGTAAACGTTACTCCTAAACGACCTTCCGTTTGAGTGTATGGATTTCGCTCTCCTTGAGCGTAATTTAGGCCCACCTTAAATTTATCATCCGCATCAGAAAACAAATCATCAAAAATACTACTCGCACGTTCAAACAAACTTCCCGCTAAAGCAGAGGAAGAGTTGTCAGAAGAGAAGAAAGAACCAGTTGCCAATAATGCCATGGCTTGTCGTTCACGTGTATCTCTATCACTCAGTTTATAGTCCAATTCGGATTTAACCACCGAACTTACCGTTGGGAAGTTAATGTCAAAATCGACTTCTGGATTACTCAAACTTCCATTTAAAACGATTGCTACATCTGTCGGCACCTTTCTATTGATAATAGAGTTGTCTATAATTACACTTGGATTTGCTTCTGTGTGATAGATGGCCTGTAAGTCGAGAATCGCATTCATCGGGTTACCATCCCATCGAATCGTACCATACTTTTTAACGACGAATTTCTTGTCGATTAACCCACCGTATTTAAAGTTGTATTCTCCTTCATAGGCTTGGAAATCGCCCCACATATTAAATTTCCCCAGCGTATTAATTTCCATCGTAATAAAACCTGCTCCTTTTCCACGCATGGCATGACCCGATTCGCGATCGAGAATAATCTCAATCTCCGCTTCTGGGGTTACATAGAACTCAAAATCCAATTCAATCCCACTATTGCGGTATTTATACGGATCGTAATCCCCCCCTGTCAAGCGCAGTTTCTTTTCCTGTGGAGACAAGAAGTGAATAAAGTTATTTTCACCCGTACTTTGCGCCTCTTTCAGTGGGATTTTTATGGAAGTTCCCTTATTCGAAGTCGCGTTGATATTGATTGCCAGCATCTCGATAGGTCCGACAATATCTGCTTTTCCGTTGATATAAGCTGTTCCATAGTACAAACTTCCTTCTTCATATTGCGTATCAAGTGCCAATAGGTTGGTAGAAGAAAGCGATAAATTCATGACCCAATCTTTAAAAATCTTATGGGAGACATTTCCGTCCACCAGACCTCTTGTTTTATACTTGGTATCAGTCAAGCCTGCTTTGCGCAGAATAAATTGTTTCGTCGTAATATCCAAAGGAGTTTCTTGGTCAAAAGCATAACTCACTCCCGTGAATTTAGATTTAAATTTGGCATCATTTAAGTATAAACGTCCATTGACATCTGGTGCCTTAGGCGTTCCTAAAAAAGAGATTTTACCAAAAGCTGTTCCCGTCATATCACTCGCCACACTACTCAAAAAAGGCGCAATGGTTTGCAGCGGAAAATCAGTTAATCCCGATTCTAAATTAAAGCGCGTTTGTTTATTGATCACATCAATATCCCCATTGAGGTAGAAGCGCTCTTTCTCTTCATCGTCGATCATACTCGAATGAACCGTGAATTTTTCCAAATTCTTATCACCATCTACCTTGAAGAACAGATCCCCTAAATACATTTTATTGATCAACAGAGAATCGATGACAATATTTGCCTGTGGATGATAAACATCTTTTTGTTGGTAGAATTTAACATCACCATCAATTTTCCCACCAAAAGACAGATTTTCAATATCAGGTGTAATTTTATTCAAATCTACATTGCCAAAAGACAGATTCAATTGTTTATAGGTTGAATCGCGCATAACCCCGCTTAAATTAACCATTTGCTTATTGTGCGAGATAGCGAGAGAATCGATGGTAAAATCCATCAGTTTTTTATTGAACACCAACTTATTCGCCTTGTCGTTAAATTCGTTGATACTCCATTGAAAGTCTTTAAAAAACATCTCTGATTTCTTGAATCCCACCACAGAGAGTTTTTCTTCATTGATTGTGTGATACAAGTTCAACTCGAACTTATCTTTTAAGTGCTTGCCTCCTTTGAACTCTGAACGCACAAATAAGGTATCATTATGTGTTAAGTTCAGCAAGTTAAAATCGGAAATATCATAAAAATTCGTGTGTACACTATCAATGGCAACATAGGTATTATAAATGGGGTTAGAATTATTGACATTCAATAAGATATTGAAAAATTCCACACCACTTACAGCAATACTAGGCGAGTCAAAATTGAGCTTAAACAAATTTTCATCACTGTCGATTTCCCCATCGACATGTGTTCTTTCATTTAGCGTTAATTGTGGTAAGAATACCTCGATCAAACGGTTATGCACCGTAATATCAAAATCAACGTATTGACCTTGTTTCGTTTTATAAGGGGAATAGTTGGTATACAAGCTACCCAGCGCATTGGTAAACAACAGCTTTGATTCGCCAAACAAAAATTTCCCTTTGATATAGCCTTCAATTGCCTCTTTGGAGTTTAGCTTTAAAAAGCGCTCTCCATCAGGAGTAAAAGTAGATTCGATTGAAAACGCTTCAAAGACATAATGATCTTTACTATTGTCGTAAATAGCTTTATTTACTTTAAAAATCCCCTCTAAATCTTCGATATTATTCCCTTTTGCTTTAAATTCGAAATCTCCAGAAAACTTAGACAACGTATCATTTACAAAGCCAAGTGCATATAAGTCAGCATAATCCACTTGAGCGACGAAATCGTAATTTTTCTCTTGCGTACTCAAGTCAATTGTTCCATTAAAATCTAGTTTAGCATTGGGATCTGCACTGTGAACAAGTCCGTGATAGTACGGCATTTTCATCAATCCATCCACGGCAATTTCCCTGTATCTATACTTGCCAAATACAAAAGAAAACACATCTCCCTTTACAGAAGTATTCAACGATTTTTGATTGAATCCATGTCCATCTACATACAAATCAAAAGACGTTAACCCAAACTGATTATTATTGATAAAATGTCCTAAATCGAAGTGATCTAACTTAATATTCCCCTTATAGGTTGCGTGATCAGGATTATCTAACTGTTGAATTGCTATTTTAGCATTCCCCTTTCCGATAGAAGTGATCAATTCAATATCGGTATCTAGGGTGCGTTTGGTCAGCGTTATAGTTCCGATAAGGTTAACCAAGCCCAATTCATTTAATTGTTCTGGCAAAAATTTCCCCAGTAAATCAGGCATGAGTGCCGTTAGGTTGAAACGCGTCGTTTGCAAACGCGCTAAATTGGCATGCATCCAAAAGGGTTTATGGTCGTCAAAAACATTGCGAAAGGCAAAATCTCCAATAATTTGAGAGTTGTTTTCATCGATTAAATTAGCGCCTTGCAGCTGAAAATCATTCATTACCCCTTTCATATGCCCTTTGAAGTACACCTCTTTATTTGAAGCAAATTCATGAGCAAAAACGTTGATATCGGATGAATTTAATCGCGCATTTTTAATTTGAAAATCCCAATTTACCTTATCGACAAAATACTTCATATCACCAGGTTCAAACGCAAGTACGAGATCCCCTTCAATAGAAGATTGATCCGTTACAAGGAGTAAGTCCTTTAACCCAATAGTCGTCTTGGTGTGAGAGAAATCGGCCTGCAGCTTTTGAACATTCATGCCCCAGTGATCCATAAAGCTAACCTCTTTGATCAACCCGTAAATTTCAGGCCCTTTAATCAAGAAGTTGTCTACCTGTCCTTTTAATTTTCTAAAATCAACAGCAACCTTACCTTTCGTATTATCATCTGAGATAATCAATTGAGAATCTTTAATAAAAATGCGGGAAGCCTTTAATCTAAACTTTCCATCACCAGGTTGTCCATCATCAAAAATTTCGATCAATTGATCTAAATTGGTTAGTTCTTCGTTTTCATATTTGTGAATATTGAGATACAGTCCATGGATGCGCGTTGTTCCCAAATACACCTTTCCTTCTTTTAGTGCATTAAAATCGGCCAAACGCGTCTTAACGTGATCAATGCCAATGAGGATATTGTGATGATTGTCCCTTGCTTCAACCCCTTTGAGGTGAATAATACCAAAAATATCAATTGCAAGACGGTCAATATAAAAATCCGTACCCAATTTTTTGTTTATTTTTTCTGTTGCTACTTGCGCTAAAAAACTTTGTACAACAGGTAGCATCATTGATCCTATTGCAAGAATCAACAAGCAAAACACCGCCAAAAACAGGCGAAAAACTATTTTTTTAAATTTTTTGATAACTATTAATGTTTTAAATTTGCCCTATGTTAATCTTCTCTTTTAAAGACAGAGGTACAATCAACAAATTTAATTAATTTTTGGTAGTGATTGACCAAAAAAGGAAGATATAAATTAGGTTTAAATTAAATTATTCATGTCGACAAAACCCACTTATATATTAGCGATTGAAAGTTCTTGTGACGATACAGCTGCCGCTGTTTTGAAGGACAATCAAGTGTTGTCCAATGTAGTTGCTCGCCAAGAAATACACGAGGAATACGGAGGTGTTGTTCCAGAACTTGCTTCGAGAGCACACCAACAAAATATTGTACCCGTAGTTGATATTGCTTTAAAAAAAGCGGGAATTACCAAAGAACAACTCCATGCCATTGCCTTTACGCAAGGACCTGGCTTAATGGGATCCCTGCTCGTTGGTGGATCATTTGCCAAATCTTTAGCTTTAGCTTTAGACATTCCGTTGATTGCGGTTAATCACATGCACGCTCATATTCTATGTCATTTCATTCAAGAAAACGACTATGAACAGCCGACGTTTCCTTTTTTGGCGCTGACCATTTCAGGTGGACACACCCAGATTGTGCAGGTCAATAGCTTCTTTGATTTACGCGTTTTGGGAGAAACTACAGATGATGCTGTAGGTGAGGCTTTTGATAAATCGGCAAAAATATTGGGTTTTCCTTATCCAGGAGGGCCGCTGATTGACCAATATGCAAAAGAGGGCAATCCCAAAGCTTTTCCATTTACCAAACCTAAAGTAGAGGGGTTAAACTTCAGTTTTAGTGGTTTAAAAACACAGTTTTTGTATTTTATTCAGAAACAGGTGGCTGAAAACCCCAATTTTATAGCAGAAAACAAGGCTGACATTTGCGCGTCAATTCAGCATACTATCATCAAGATCTTGATGGATAAGCTCAAGTTAGCAGTTGAACAAACAGGACTTACACAAATCGCTATTGGCGGAGGGGTATCGGCGAACTCAGGCATACGTCAAACCTTACAAGAAGCAGAAAAAAAATACAAATGGAAAACGTATATTCCCAAATTTGAATACACGACAGATAATGCCGCTATGATTGGTATTGTGGGATATTACCGCTATCGCGAATCTCTTTTTGCAGATTCTTCTGTGGTATCCCAAGCGAGAATTGAATTTTAATCCACTCAACCTATGCAATTATTTTATTCACCTTCCATTGATAAAACTCAATCAACCTTCACTTTTGACAAAGAGGAGAGCAAACACATCATCCGCGTATTGCGCAAGAAAGAGGGGGATATTCTCTTTGTAACGAACGGTCAAGGTACTTTATTTGAAACTAGGATCTCTTTAGCTTCTGATCGTCATTGCTTGACTGAAATCACGCAATATACTGATAAAGAGCAAACGCCTTTCCGCTTGCACTTAGCCGTTGCTCCAACGAAAATGAATGAGCGTTATGAGTGGTTTTTAGAAAAAGCAACAGAAATAGGTATTCACGAAATAACGCCTATTATTTGCGATCACTCGGAACGCAAAGTTGTAAAAACCGAGCGCTTTGAGAAAATTATTCAATCAGCTATGAAGCAATCTCTTCAAATGTACTTGCCTCAACTGAATGCGCCAATCACGCTAAAAGAGTTTTTAAAACAAGACCATCAAGGTGCTTTGTATATTGCCCACTGTGAAGAAGATCAAGAAAAAGAATTGCTTAAAAACAGTATTAAATCACAGGAAGAGTACCTTTTACTGGTAGGACCTGAGGGAGATTTTTCTCCTGCTGAAATAAAAATAGCTTTAGAAAAAGGTTTTAAACCTGTATCTTTAGGACATACAAGACTGAGAACAGAAACCGCTGCTCTCGTTGCGTGTCACAGTTTTGTTTTCGCTAACGAATAAATCATTGGATGTTGAAAGCTAAAGAAATCTCAAAAGGCATCGTTCGAGCAGTCCTTATTTTAAGTGGAATTGCCCTTAGTTTAGGACTATTATACCAAATTCGAACCTTATTTATTTACATCGCACTCGCTTTTGTTTTAGCGTTAATCGGCAAGCCTGTGGTGGATTTTTTACATAAAAAATGTAAGCTCAAAAAAATGTTGGCCATCAGCCTTACCATGGGCGTATTCATTGCTCTCTTTATCGGCTTTTCCTTTATGTTCGTACCGCTATTCACTACGCAAGCAAAGAATCTTTCTGTTTTAAATACGGTACAACTGCAACAAGATTTCACGGGTTTAATCCATAAAATTGATCTTTACCTAGATGCAAAGGGAATTAGTTTAGATAAAGTAGTGGAAGAATCTCACCTCAAATCACAGTTTAACCTCGACTTTGTTCCCAATCTCCTCAACACGCTTATTGGAATGCTGAGCGATATTGGTATAGGCTTATTTTCTGTTTTGTTTATTGCCTTTTTCTTTCTGAAAGATCAAATTGTCTTAGAATATCAGTTCAAAAAATTGTTTTCTAAAAAGCACGAAAACAAAGTATTAAATTCCATCAATAAGATTAACAACTTACTCTCTCGCTATTTCCTTGGCCTTTGTGTACAAATGTTTGTTATCTATATTTTGGCCTTAACCGTATTGCTTATTTTTGGGGTAAATGGAGCTGCTACAATAGCCTTTTTATGCGCTATACTCAATATCATTCCTTATATCGGCCCATTAATTGGCAATATCTTAGCGGTAGTTTTTACCATGTTAACCTATATTGGCGATGATTTTATCGAAGTGACTATACCCAAAGCAATATCTGTAATGATTGGATTCTTAGTGGTTCAATTGATCGATAATGTAATCAATCAACCCTTGATTTTTTCTAATAGTGTGAAATCACATCCCTTGGAAATATTCGTTGTTATCTTAGCTAGCGGTATGTTTAGTGGAATTTTTGGAATGATTGCTGCTGTTCCCCTTTACACTTGTTTAAAGGTTATCGGTAAAGAGTTTTTCCCTAATGTGCGATTCATTCAAGTGCTGACCAAAAAATTATAAGTGAATATTCAACTCCTATTACAACCTGAAGTTCAAGCGTATATCAACGAACACCTCAACGAGGCAATAGCGGATCTGGCTTTTAAGAAAAGCCCCTTCCCTAACGTATCTATGCCCGATTTACTCGCACAAATAGAGAGTAAACAAAAGGCAAAAAACAAGTTGTCTAAATGGTATACAACACCTAATCTCGTATTTCCCGCAAAGTTGAGCATCGAACAAACTTCATCTGAAGAATGCGCGGCTTACAAGTCTTCTCTTGTAGAAGGGGATTCACTGATTGACCTAACGGGAGGTTTTGGAATTGATTGTTACTATTTTGCACAGCGCATTAAACAAGTTACCCATTGCGAAATACAACCCGAACTCAGCGCCCTTGTACAGTATAATTACACCCAATTGCAGCAGTCTAACATCAACTGTATTGCCGGTGATAGTTTAGCCTATTTAGCGGCGAGTGAAACGCAATTTGATTATATTTATTTAGATCCCGCTCGTAGAAATCAAAGTAAAGAAAAAGTATTCTTTTTGCGTGATTGTACGCCAAATATCGTAGAACATTTGGATCTTTTGTTGGAGCATACCCAAACGGTTTTAGTTAAAACTGCTCCTCTTTTGGATATTCAAGCAGGGTTAAATGAGCTCAAATTCGTCAAAGCCATACACATTGTTTCCCTTCAAAACGAGGTAAAAGAATTGTTGTGGATCATTGAAAAAGGATACGAAGGAGAGATTGTCCTACAGGCAGTTAACTTAACCAAAACGCAACAATCTATTACGACGTTGTACTGGTCTGATGAACGTGTTGCTACCTATTCCGAACCGCTTACTTACTTATACGAACCTTATAGCGCTTTGCTAAAAACAGGTAAATTCAATGCTATAAGTGCTCACTTTAAGGTGGATAAACTACATCAACACAGTCAACTATACACAAGTCATGAATTGGTAAACTTCTCGGGCAGGCGCTTTAAAATAAAGCATAATTTGCCTTATAATAAAGCTACAGCCAAAGAATATTTACAACAACAAAAAGCGAATATAACGGTGCGTAATTTTCCTCTAAAAGTAGATGATCTACGCAAGAAATGGAAGATAAAGGACGGTGGTGATACGTATATTTTCTTCACCACAACCCATTCCAATCAAAAGGTATTTTTAATTTGTGAACCGGTCTAATCCTCTGGTTTATTTATTTCTCCTCGTGTATCCAACACAATTGAGAAATACTATTCCAAGTTACAGCAACTGTGGTATTAGGTATAAGAGATAGTCCCTTTTGATTAGCTACTAACAAATAGCGTTGATTTTGGTGAAATACCTCTACTAAAGCCCGTTGTTGTGCGTCGTCTTCGAGTATCTTACCTGCATGGTCAATGGCTACTATTCGTCCTATTGCTTTTCGTTTTCCCTTTTGTACGCGTCTGCGGTCAAACAAAGGATAAAGCACGTGATAGGCCCATACTAAAGGGGTCAATCCCAATACCATATTAAAGAAGAAGAAAGCCAATTGACGATTGGTCCATTCGAAACGCTCAAAATTCCAAAGAATTGCACCTACAAGTGTTAGCGCTACGAGTACTCCTGCAAAAGACAAAGTGTCGGTTAAACAATGTCCCTGTGGACGTGGAAAGGCTTTAGGGGTTTGCAACGTGGTGATCCCCTTGCGTTTTTTTCCCAGTGATCTTACTTGTGCATATTCAATCGTATCTTGTATGCCCAACGCTACTGCATGTCTACATTTTTGTTTCATCTTCCAACAAAATAGTTCATTTAAAACTGTTTTTTTTTAAGCCAATAAAAAAAGCTACAATTACAACATACAACTGACCATAAAATAGTAACAAATTGGGATCAATAAATAGAAAAAACTTTAGATTGAGAAAATACCTATCGCTTGGAATTTTGTTTTCTCAAAAAATCGCTTAAATAGTAGAATCAGTCCTTTGTTATTGTAAATTGTAACTTTTGTTCATTGTCTTATCTTTTCTTTTTCACGAGTCAAATATACAAACACTAAAACACACAACTAACAACAAATCAAACTTTTAACCTTTTCATAATTCCCTATTCACTTCCTAAACACTCCCTTTACATTACAGCAATATTGCGGTTAACATTGCTTTTTCCTTTCTTTTTTCCTGCGAGTAGCAAGCTATATCGCTACGAAAAAAACACTAAGACATGCTGAAATATACTTCTAATTTCATTACTTTGTATTTCATATCAAAAGAAAATTCCAACATGAAAAGAACTACATTCTTTGCTGTAACACTACTTGCTATACTCACTTTTATGAGCTGTAAAAAAGAGGTTGATACAACTACTCAACCCACAGCAACAGAGAATAGCGCAAGTACCCCCGAGCCTAAAACAGAAGTAGATACCATTGCCTTAAAAAAGCAAATTGAACAAGAAAAAGAAACGTTGACTAAGCCTTATAACGAGGAGGAAGATGCTCAAGCGAAGTTAGACGAGCTAGTTGCTCAAGCCAAAAAACAAGGTAAATACGTTTTCGTACAAGCAGGTGGTAACTGGTGTATTTGGTGTTTAAGATTTAATGATTTTGTTCAACAAACTCCAGCGCTCAAGCAACTTGTAGATCAAAACTTTATTTATTATCACTTAAATTACTCTCAAAAGAACAAGAATAAAGCTGTATTCAACAAATATACGCCTGATGCGCGCGGAATTGGATATCCGTTTTTCTTTGTACTTGACGGAGAAGGAGAAGTAACCAATATCATTGCTTCTGGTGATCTTGAAGAAGGAAAAGGGTATAGTCTGCCAAAAGTAAAACAAATGTTTATCGACCAAGCCCCTAAAAAATAAATTGAGGCTGACTTAATCGTCAGCTTTTTTTATTTCTTATTTTAGCTTATTAATCAACCCACTTCATGAATTTCTATCTTTCTTCTTATCTATTTGGCGACGCTTATCTTCAATTAAAGGAACTTTTACCTCCGGGGGCTCGCATTGGTCATATCACCAATGCCAAAGACTGGGTTGATGCGGATGAAGATCGCAAACAACGGGATTTGCAAACAGAAATGAACTTTTTAGAGCAATTGGGTTTTGTCAATGAACACCTTGATCTACAGGCTTATTTTGGAAAAACAGAAGCACTGAGACACAAATTAACGACCCTTGATGCTATTTGGGTTTGTGGAGGAAACACTTTTATCTTGAGACAAGCCATGCGATTAAGTGGTTTCGATCAACTTTTTGAAGAACTGCGTCAACGAAACGATTTTTTGTGGGCAGGCTATAGTGCTGGTGCTTGTATATTAAGCGACTCTCTTAAATACATTCAGCACGTAGACGATCCTACTCAGCTACCTTATCCTCAAATCGATACCCCTATCTTCGAGGGATTGGGCTTTTTTAATTACGGTATTCTTCCACATTATGATTCGGATCATTTTGAATCGAAAGCTATTGATGTTGAAATACAAACCTGTATCGCGAACAAATGGCTGTTCAAAGCAATTCGAGATGGTGAAGTACTCATTGGAAAAGGATAAAACACATTAGTTTTGTCCACCTTCCTTTCTTCTCCTTTTATCCTTCTTCAACCCATGTTAATTCGCCTTTAGTTTTGAACTAAGCCACTCTCACTATTTTCATATTGTTATTCTTTTAATCAGAACTGCCTCAACACATCAGCTCTTTTTATCAAAACTGTTTTATTTTGAACACACAATCCTTTACTTTTTATTTTTTCCTCAACACATAACACAAATAATCCACGTAATCGAATAATAAAGTTATGTTAAATACAATTCCTTCAACTTTCCCCTTATTTACATTTGTTTTCCTCAACCATTAATATAATTAACCATGTTGATGACTACATTACCATTAGGAGGGGTAGCCCCATCTGAATTTATAGTTGTTGTTGCAATAGCTTTATTATTGTTCGGCGGTAAAAAAATACCAGAATTAATGAAGGGACTTGGAACAGGAATTAGGGAATTTAAAGAAGCTACGCGTGAAACCAATGCGAATACCGCAGCTCCTAAACAAAAAATGACGGATGCTACTGCTGAAGTAACAGAAGAGGTAGCTACAAAGTAAAAAAAGGTTGGATGTATTCCAACCTTTTTTGTATCGGGATTGACCTCCCTCTGAAGATCATACAAAAGTTCTTACACTACCGCTCCCAACTGCTTTCCTTGTTCTAAGCCTTCTAATAACAACGTGAGTTCTTCACAGCGAATAATTTTCCCTGCTTCCATCGTAAACTCTGCCATTACTTTGTGTTTATAGCAAGTTCCGTCTTTAAACACGGATGAAACTAAATGCTTGGTAAATACCGTATTTCCACGACTTGCCGTATTGAGTATGGTGATTTCAACAGATTCGATGAGTTCTTTTAGCTTGTGTATATGCTGTTTGAATCCCGCGAAATCCAAACGGGTCTCATCGACAATTTGTATGTAATGCGGACTAAAGTAATGCTGGATATCAGATTCACTATACGTTTTTCCTTCAATAATTACATGTAACATTTTCTCTACTACCTTTTCCATGTGCTGCTCTTTAAAATTATACTACAAAGATGAGCGATTGAAAAAGAGGGAACGATAACAATTGTTAATTAACGTCTGTTGCGAATTCTACTAAGTGAAACAGGTGTTATCCCGAGATAAGAAGCAACATAATGCTGGGGAATCCGTTGAATGATCTCTGGTGCTTGTTGCATCAATTGCTTGTAGCGTTTTTCGGGATTTTCTTTGATACGATCAATGGTCATTTTTTGGTAGATCAATACGCGTTCAATCATATAAGTTGTAAAAGCTTCTAAAAGCACAACATTCTCTTGCATCAATTCTTTTAACTGTGCCTTGTCTAGAGCAAGTAAATGAGTGTTTTCTAAGGCTTCTACGGTATATTGACTCGGTTTATCATACCAAAAGCTCTCTATACTACAAAAAAAGCCTCCCTCAAATACAAATTGAAAGGTCACTTCCTTTCCTTCGTGCAAGGTCCATCCACGCAAAGCTCCTTCCTGAACAAAGTAAAAGTGTTTAGAAAAATGCCCCTCTTCAATCAAATTGTGTTTTGCAGGAATCGCAAGGGGAGTAAAATACGGACATAGTAAATGGTATAGGGTTTGATTAGCAGTAAACATAGTAAATAAATTGGGTAGACTCGTATCAAATGGAAAGGTACAAAAAAAGGTAAAATGGCAAAAAGCCTTTTTTCTGTACTGAAAAAAAACAACAAAAACCAATACCTCTACCCTATATCGAAAAAGATAACCGCCTTTCGGCTATCTTTGTGAATAAACTCAATTTTATCATGAGCATCATATCAAAATTCACCATAGCAACAGAAGAGGGATTGCGCACACTCTTTCAATTAAGAGAAGCTCAAATCCGAGACATGTACACCTCAATGCTCGAGGAAGCATCGCTCAAAGCTTATATTACCCAACAATTGGATCACAAAGAGACAATACTAGAACTCAATGATTTAAGCACACAGATGCTAACCGTTTATCAAGATGATACCCCGGCAGGTTATGTTATGATCAAACAAGTAGATCAACCCGAGATACTAGCAGGTAAAAAAGTAATTAATCTTGCCTCTTTATACTTCCTACCTGCCTACGATCAAAACGAAGTGCGCCAGTCACTTTGGACAAAGATTGTTTCGCTTACTCGTCAGTATGACGCCATTTGGTTAGAAGTTTTACCGCAGGATCCAATCACACCCCACTTACTTACTTGGGGTTTTGAAAAGCAAGAAGAACAGACCACAGGTCCTTTTGGACAAGCTTCTTCTCTATTTATTCGCTGGAAAGAAGAGGTCTAAGTAGCAAAAAGGGAAATGTTTCAATCTCCCTTTTGTGTATCTGGTCTTGTGTAAGCCAAAAAACAGATAATCTTATTCTTCCAAAGACCACAAGGGCTTGGTTTTCAATACCTCTTGATAAATTGGACAAGCTGCTGTATGTGCCCCTTTTAAATAGCCAATACTCATTAAAAACTCATTGACAATTTCTCCTCCTGTAAAACGAAAGTGTTTTTTAAACAATTTCACCCATTCTTCTTTTGTCTTTGGATGATGATGCTTGAGCCAATTTTCAAATGAACCAAACTCTTGTTGAAACGCTAAAATAACCTTGGCATTTTCAATTGCTGCATTGATTTTTAATCGATTGCGGATAATTCCAGCGTCTTGCATTAAACGCTCTCGATCCTTGTCTGTATAGGCTGCAACGACAGCAATAGCAAAACCGTCGTAAGCCTTGCGAAAAGCCTCTTCTTTTTTGAGTATAGTTTCCCAACTCAATCCCGCTTGATTAATCTCCATCAACAATCGACCAAATAATTCATTGTCATCGTGAATGGGAAAACCATACTGATGATCGTGGTACTTTTTATGGAGAACCTTTCGATCACCCGTCAATAACTCAACATGTTCACAGTAAGACATCACTTCTCTTTTTAAATCGCGCTTGTTAGCGCCTCGTTCAACCAATAAAGTACAAAGATAACGCATCTGCTTGACAACGGTTTGTTTTTGGGGCTGTTTGTGATATTGTGATGTTGTGAAGATTATCAATTAAAAAAGAATAGTGTCCTCAAATCAGAAAAAGTCCCACTCGTCTCTTCTCTCTTCTTTCCAATAAAAGTTTTTTAGTGTATTTTTGCGCTTTAATTTCTATTTGCTTTATAAAGAAATGCCACAAGAATTATTGCTCCAAGTGCTTCCTGAAGTTGCGGCTTCTGCGGATTTATTAACGGCTCATGTTGCGCAACATATCAAAACCTCAGTTTCTGATATTCAACATATTACCATCCTTAAACGATCGATTGATGCCAGACAGCGCCTTGTCAAAATCAATTTAAAAGTACAGGTGTTTTTTGCAGGCGAAGAAGTGATACATCGGCAGATTAATTTTCCTGCCTACAAAAATGTACAAGACGCCAAACGCGTGATTGTAGTTGGAGCAGGACCTGCGGGTTATTTTGCGGCTTTACAACTCATCGAACTCGGTGTAAAACCCATTGTGATCGAAAGAGGAAAAGACGTACGTGGACGTCGTAGAGATCTAAAGGCAATTAATATCGAGCATATTGTCAACCCCGATTCTAACTACTGTTTTGGAGAAGGAGGAGCGGGAACCTATTCTGACGGTAAACTATATACGCGTTCCAAAAAACGCGGGGATATCAATCGCATTCTAGAGCTACTCGTTGCCTTTGGTGCTCCTCAAGATATTTTAGTTGAAGCTCATCCGCATATTGGGACGAATAAACTGCCTAAAATCATGCAGGATATGCGCTATAAAATTGAAGAATTTGGCGGGGAAGTACGATTTGAAAAGCGCGTGGTTGACTTTGTCTTAAAGGGCAATGAGATACGTGGAGTTGTACTTGAAAATGGCGATACAATCGAAGCGAATAAAGTAATTCTGGCAACAGGACACTCGGCTCGTGATATTTACGAATTACTCGATCGAAAAAAGATACTCATTGAAGCGAAACCTTTTGCGCTAGGGGTTCGTGCGGAACATCCGCAATCGCTCATTGATCAAATACAATACTCCTGTGACTATAGAGGTGAATTTCTTCCTCCTGCGCCCTATTCTATTGTGAAACAAGTAAATGGAAGGGGAATGTATTCGTTCTGTATGTGTCCTGGAGGAGTAGTTGCACCTTGTGCCACGGCACCTGGTGAAGTAGTTACCAACGGTTGGTCGCCTTCTAAACGAGATCAAGCAACCGCAAACTCTGGTATTGTCGTTGAACTGCGATTAGAAGATTTTAAACCGTATGAGAAATTTGGTGCTCTAGCTGGAATGGAATTCCAAAAAGCCATTGAACAAAGAGCTTTTCTCTTGGCAGGGGAAACCCAGGGAGTACCCGCTCAACGTATGGTAGACTTCTCGCAAAAGAAAGTCTCTTCGTCTATTCCTAAAACTTCTTATTTGCCTGGTACAACTTCTTTAGAATTAGGGGATGTGTTTCCTGATTTCTTAACGCAAATTATGCGCGAAGGATTTCAAGAATTCGGCAAATCAATGAAGGGGTATTTTACCAATGAAGCCATTCTTCATGCACCAGAAAGTAGAACCTCTTCTCCTGTGCGTATTCCTCGTGATGATCGCTCTTTAGAACACCCTCAAATTAAAGGTCTCTACCCTTGTGGTGAAGGAGCCGGTTATGCAGGTGGTATTATCTCTGCTGCCATAGATGGCGAAAAATGTGCGATTCTATGCGTTGAATCGTTAACGGTTGACAGTTGACAGTTGCCGAAAAATAATCAATAATAGACAAACCATTCCTTTGTAGGGGTGGTTTTTTTGTTTGTTGTTTGTTGCTCGATGAGATGGAGAGAAACGTCAACGTTTAAAGAAAAACCCATCTATTTTAGCAAAATCTGCGGTTAACTGTTCACCGTTAACTCTAAACTGTAAACAAACTTATTTCCCTAAACACTGAAAATTTATGACTTCCCTTTTTATACTAATAAATTTACAGCTCCCCTTCAATAAACAGAAGGATTATCCTTAATAACCTTTTTTTTACGCATACAATTAGTAAACTATAACATTGTATTTATTCACATAATGAGAAATCACTTTATTTATTTTTGTTAATTTATTTAGTTATTATGAAACTATTAGAAATAAAATTTACCTTGCACCCTGAGTTTAGTCCACATTTCAAATTATTGTAGCTTTCAAATACATTATTCGAAACAAAGTCTAGCTTTAAAAAAAAAACAAATCAGATGTTGCTGCAAACATCTTAGACTAATTCAATTTACTATGAAAAAACTATCGTTTTTAGTGAGCTTTATTTTGCTTACAAATCTAGCGATGACATCATGTAGCAGTGATGACAACAAATCGAACAACCCTACGCCCATTACGGTAAATCAATCTACAGGAACGTACCTTGGTACAGTAGATAAAAAAGGAGATTTCAGCATTGTTTTAAAAACAAACAAGGGAGATTTTCACTTGAATTTTATTTCTAACGCTGTAGCGGATGAAGATTTACTTGAGGCTAAATTAAGACCTGAAACGTATCTTGTATCGGATGGATCAGTACTTTACACCCTTACAACTAAAAGTGTAGTAAAACAAGGGCAAACACAAGCTCAAATTGTTGATGGTTCACTTGTTGTATCTCAGGCAGAGCAAGCGTACACATTTAAAGGTACTTTAAAAGATGAGCAAGGTGTTGAGTATGACATTAACTACACACAGGCTATTGACATCGAACCTATTTACGACGTAACGTATGAAGTACAAAACGGATGGTACTGGGGAGATAATGTGTTTGATCACCCGGATGTAGCGGAATACATGACGTATTTCACTCAAGGAGATGCGAATAACTTCGGTGAATTAGAAGAAAAAGGAACGGGATATCATATTTCATTGTCGTTCTTTGATCAAATGGCTCCTAAAGCATGGGAGGCTAAAGTTCCAAATAAAACGTTCAAAGCTTCTACCGAATTTGAAGTAGGTGCATTTAGAGTAGGTTCTAAAGAAGCGATTGAAAATGGGGAAGATGATTATTCATTTGCCAGCTTCATACACAGAGATCAAGCAGCTGGAATTGATGAGGAATTATATATCTTAGATGGTTCAATCAAAGTGATGGAACACGAGCAAGGACAAGAGATTCGCTTCAATATCTTAGTAGAAAATGGCAAGAGACATTTAGGTAAGTATACAGGAACAGTAAAACAAGGAGATCAATACACCATTTCTACTTTAAGAGCTGATAAAGAGGTAAAGAAATTAACGCAAGGTTTCATGGAGTACAAAGGTAAATCACCGATTACTGCAAAAGAAAACAACCGTTGGAATCTTTATTTATACAGCGAGACCTTAACTCCATATCCAGGGCAATACTTCGGGGTTGAAGGTTCGGGAGAATGGATGCGTGTAACGCTTTACACAGATCTTAACGCAACAACAGACATTCCTGTAGGTGAATTTCCAATTGGGGAAGAAATGGCAGGAAACGCAGGTTTAGGTGGTGGTTCTGAGCCAGGATTAGACTGGGGAACTTGGTTCTTTGAGCAAACGATCAACAGCGACGGAGAGTCAGTAACCTCAGGCTTCGCTCCTACGCGTACAGGAACAGTAAAAGTTGAAAAAAATGGTGAAGTTTACACCATTACAGTAAACGCAATCGACGATAGAGAAAACACAATTACAGCTTCTTATACTGGAAACTTACAATTCGTTAACAATGCAAGTAGAACTACAGCTCAACAAACAAAAGTTGCGAAAAAATCGTACGGTAAAGGACAAAAATTTGATGCTGCTAAAAACAGTAGAAAATAGTTTTAAAAAAATGATCGATAAAGCCCAATTGCAGATGCAATTGGGCTTTTTTTATTGTATAACTGATACAATACGACTCTTATTTAAAGCTGTTTATTCATTCCTTTTTTTCTTATATTTGAGTATAATGATTCACAATTAAAGACTTAGATGAAGCGACTTCAGACAATAGAGGGTATTCACAGGCAGTTTTACGGGACAGGAATGGAGCCCCTACTAGTCACTTGTAATGATATGCAAGATTGGATCTGTAAATATTCTCGTTTTCCAAATTGTTTAGTAAAAGAATATATCGGCTCTGCTTTTGCTAAATACTGGAACATAAAAACCCCTGACACCTGTTTCATTACAGTCCTAGAAGAACATATAGATTTGAATCAATATCGAGGTTTACAGTTAAACTGGTTTAGACAGGATTGTTTTGGTTCTCTTTTTTTACAGAATGCCGAGCTTATTACAAACGCAATACTTCCATTGTTCAACGATTCTATTTTCAGGGCAAAAATTGAGGATAAAACAGATTTCTTATGGATTGCATTTTTTGATATCTGGACTGCTAATGAAGATCGCCATCACAACAATTACAATCTATTATTAAACGCTGTTGATACTGTATCTTACTTCTTTTATACTATTGACCATGAAACTTTGTTTAATTCCTCTTTTCTAGAACGCGAATTGTATGAAATAACTGAAGATGAAACTATTATAAACACCGAAATAGCGAAGCTGTTATTTCGTTCGAAGAATAAAACCAAGCAAATTGTAGAAGATTTGGTCCAAAATTTTTACCTTTGCACCAGTAAATGTGAAGAAGAACTAGAAACTATTATTCAGCTTATTCCTGAATCTTGGAACATTAATACGGAACAATTTGCAGATCAACTAAAACAACGTCTATTCTCCAAAGAATGGAAAAATAAATGTGAAATCACATTTCGAACGTATGTACAAACCTTTTTAATCAATTAACCATGAAAACATTTTATAGTTTACTCTACGTTAATTTGAATGTAGCTTTGAATGAAAAAGTATGCATAGGTCTTGTTATGTCTGATGGTGAAAAGTTTTTCTACCAATTTTCTGCTAAAAAATTGAGTTTTATTTCTCCTTTACTATCAACTGAAAAGAAAAGCCTGATCAAGCATTACTTAAAGTCTTTAGAAAAAGATGTACAAGCGAGTAGATCGAATGAAATAAATATAAACAAACTGTTTTCCCAGTTCAGCTATGCAGAACAATGGGCTAAAGAAGAGTACTTAAACTACCTCTCCAATTACGCCAACAATTTAATTGCTTTCAGTCCATCCAAAGCAATTGCACTGACGACTACTTTTGATAATTTTAAAATATTATTCAATAAATACGTCCATCCCTATGAGGAGGTAATCCCCAAAACAAAAGAAGATAACCAAACTGTGAGTATTAAAGATGAAGTCAATCGTCAGTTGTATCCCCAAATAAAGACTAGAGTAAATACTAATATCACATTAAATTCTAATGATTTTGAAACCATACTAGTACCCGTTCACATTGGTTTTATTGGAAATAATGATATTCCTGTTTTAGGTCAAACTTTAGATTTTACAAAATCTATTCAGCATGTACAACACGATATTACAAGTTATCTTTCCTTAACTATTTCTGTAGAAGAGAAAGAACAAAAAAAAGGAAAGTACTTTGTTCTTGGGCAAGAACCAACAAAAGGAGATAAAACCCATGATTTTTGGAAAAACTTAAGAACATCGCCTATTGTAGATTATATTGAATTGGAAGAATTTGAAAAAATAACGCAGTATATGGAAGAACACAATGTTCAACCTTACTTTGAAAAACAACAATAAAATAGGGGGACAGTTTAAAGACTCCCACTATGCTGAGCCCAATTGCATCTGCAATTGGGCTTTTTTTATTTTTTTTCAAAATACTGTTATTTATCATCTTCTTGTTTTTTTAAAACTTGTACTTTTGAGTATTAACCCCCAAAAACGAATAAAAATGCCTACGGATGCGTTCACTTGGAAAAACAAAATCACTGCACTTCTACACACAAAATATCCCATTATTCAAGCGCCAATGTTTGGTGTTGCCACACCAAAGATGGTTGCTGCAGCGGGTGAAATTGGCGTGTTAGGCACCCTTCCTTTGGGGGATTTACCTGCTGAAAAATGCGCCGAATTAATTCGCGCAACCAAGCGACTAACGCATCACTCTTTTGCTGTTAATGTCTTTCTCAATCCTTTACCTGAGCGTACGATGGAATTAGAACAACGCTATACACACACCAAGCAATATATCGAAGGTTTAGCGGAACAACATGGTTTAATAGCCAATTTAGCGGATTATGAGCAAGTGGTGTATACTGATTATCGAGATCAAGTAGAGGCAATTATCGCAGAAGGTTGTAAAATTGTCAGTTTTACGTTTGGCGTTTTTGATGATGAGACCATCAACAAGATGAAACAGCAGGGTATTGTACTAATTGGTACCTGTACTTCTGTTGCGGAGGCTCTCGTGTTAGAACAAAAGGGCATTGATCTCATTTGCGTTCAAGGAATTGAAGCAGGTGGACATCAAGGTACGTTCTTAACGGATACTCTACCTAAAATTGGTGGATTATCCTTATTAGCTAAGGTAAAAGACACGGTACAAACACCTCTTATTTACGCGGGTGGACTCTATAATGCCTCAACTATATTAGCCGCTAAAACACTAGGAGCGCAAGGGTTTGCTCTTGGTAGTTTACTCTTGGGTTCCGAAGAAAGTAATCTAGCGGAATTTGAAAAAGAGGCTTTGCGACAGGCAAAAGAAGAGGACTTGACCTTAACGAAAAGTTTCTCTGGTCGTTATGCACGAGGACTAAGCAATACCTTCACCCGAGAACTCGATCAATCCGATTATATTCTCCCGTATCCCTTCCAAAATAAATTAACCGTTGGTTTGAGAATTGCGGCTAAAATAAAAAAAGACCCTCAATTTTCTAGCTTATGGACGGGACAATCTCGAGGCCCTTATAGCGGTGCATCAATTAAAGTTATACTCACACAGCTTATTCAAGAAGTAGAACTGCTTCAACAATAAAGTAGTGTGTTAGTTTTACATCTATCTTCAATAGGGGCGAAATTACTTTCGCCCTTTATTTTTCTTTTGAAGCAAAGGCAAGTATTGTTCGTAACCTTCGGTTTTCATTTCTTCTTTAGGTACAAAACGCAAGGATGCTCCATTAATACAATAACGCAAACCTCCTGTTTCGGTCGGTCCATCGTTGAATACATGGCCTAGATGTGAATCTCCCGTTGTACTTCTCACTTCGGTTCGTTGCATACCGTGGGTATTGTCTTCTTTTTCTTCAATCAACTTAGTGTCAATCGGTTTGGAAAAACTGGGCCATCCACAACCTGCATCGTATTTATCCGTTGAAATAAATAAAGGTTCTCCTGTGGTAATATCTACATAGATTCCTTCGCGAAATTCCTTCCACAACTCGTTGCTATACGCTCGTTCCGTCCCATTGTTTTGGGTTACCTCATATTGTATAGGGGTTAGTACTTGTTTTAATGCTTCTTTCTCTTGACGTTGATAGGTCTTTTTTTTCTTCGGATTAGCTTTTCTTGCCACTTCAAATAAGTCTGCTCCAATATGACAATAGCCTCCAGGGTTTTTATCTAAATAGTTTTGATGATAGTGTTCTGCATCGTAAAAATTGCGCAAAGGCTCTACTTCCACTACTATTTCTTGGGTATACTGTTTAGCTAATTCCTTCATTTTTTGGGTAATAAGAAACTCATCCGCTTGATCTTCATAGTAAATCCCCGAACGATATTGTGTTCCAACATCATTTCCTTGGCGATTTAACGCAGTTGGATCAATCGTCTGAAGAAACAAGTCCAGTAACAATTCAAAATCCACCTCTTGGGGGTTATAGGTTACTTTTACGGCTTCTGCAAAGCCCGTTGTTCCCGTAGTAACCTGTTTATAGGTTGGATTTTTTGTATCTCCGTTGGCATATCCCACTTCGGTGCTAACCACTCCTCTCACCTGTTGAAAAAAGTGCTCTGTTCCCCAAAAACATCCACCTGCAAAATAGATGACCTTGGTATTCTTATTTTTTCTTTCCTCCATAACTTCTCCCTCTTTTATACTTGTTGTATCTTGATGAAAACAGGTACTATTGGCTAATACAAATCCACTAAACACCAATAAGGCTATTACAATTGCTTTTTTCATGTTGTTGTTTTTTCCATTTCATTACTCACTTGATCGATGCAAATTAGTCAAAAAAGAAAGATAACCTTCACAAAAAAATGCTATAAAAAACAGCCTAAAATAAAAAAAGAGCATTACAAATGATTGTAATGCTCTTTTATTTCCTCTTTGTAGATTCATTTAGTTCTACTTTCTCGATCGTAAATTCATCCTCCACATTTTTCAATCCTTCCGGTGAATGAAGCTCAATAAAGAAGTTTTCCAATTCTTTCAAATCTAGTTTTTCAATATGTAATCTATTTTCTGGTTTATAAAAATCATACGGGTGATTTGTATCTTCAACACCTCCATACTTTTTTAAAATCCCTTTCATTTCAGTAACTTTTTCTCGATATTCTTGTTCTGTTAACTGAAACTCAACAGGAGTTTTCGTTTTTTCGTCCTCTTTACTACATCCCGTAATAAAAATTCCAGTAATTGCTAAAAAGCAAACAGAACAAAACATTAATAATCAAACACTTAAAAGATTATTTCATACTATATCCAAACATTCCTTTTATGCGAATACAACTAAAAATGTTATTCTATGTTACCTCGCAGCCCAAATTTCAATTTCAATGGCAATTTCTGGTAATCCCAATGCGGAAATATAGGCAACCGTCATCGAGGGATATTGTTTACCAAAGACACCTTCCCATACGCGATCAAAGTGCTCCCAATCAATTTCTTTTGTTGACCAAATATTGACTTTAATCACCTCTTCAGCCGTTAATCCTTGACTTGCTAGTAAACGTTGGATGTTTTCAAAAGTTAGATTGACTTGTTCGTTAAAATCAGCGGGAATCACACCTGTGGCATCCATGCCTATTTGACCTGAAAAGGTATACAAACTAGCTTCTTTTGGAATTATGGTTACATGTGAATATTTTCCCACAGGATGTGGTACAGTAGTTGGGTTCGTTCGAACAACTTTGTTTTGCATTTTCTTCTTTTTTAAAATGATGAAGCAAAACTACAACGCTTACTATTCCCAGAATTGGATAAAACCGACAGTATTACAATTACTTTTTCTCTTCTATTTTCCACTCGGGAAAATTAGATAGCTTTTCCTCTGAATACTTCAAAAACTGGGTAGGATTGTTTCCTGTAAAAGTTTTAAACTCCCGAATAAAATGAGATTGATCGAAGTAATCTTGTTGGTAAACTAGTGTCGTCCATGTATTGAAATCGGTCGTCTTCAGCAGTTCTAAACTCGTTTGAAAACGCATAATACGAGAGAAAAGTTTAGGCGACATGCCAATATGTTGCTTGATTAAGCGTTCTAACGTTCGTTCAGATAGCTTCATTTGCGTCTGAACCTCAGTTAAAGAGAGTCCTCTTTGCAACAAAGTAGAAGCAAACTGCGCTTTTTGATTCTCATACCGCAACGCTTGCACTTGTTGTAAAACAAAGTCTGATAGTAACCTAATCTTCTCTTCGATCGTTGGCGCCTGTTGCAATTGATCAAGTAGCGAAGTAGAAACCAAGTCATCCAACGCTATATTCTGATTGGCAAATTCTGAAGCATCTAACTTGAAAATGGCTTTTAAAGCCGTGGGTTCGAGGTAAGCACCAATAATTCGAAAAGGTCCATCTACCAGCTGATTCGTATAGGTCGTATACGCTCCATAAATATAAAGCTGAGGGGTGCTTTGATGGTGTTCATCTCGAAATAAATTAGAGGTATCTTGATAAATTAGAGCAGGAATCCCATCTGGTAGGATTTTAAACTGTTTACTCCCCACCTGTTCTTCTCCACTTTCCAATACCCAAAAGTAGCGAATATACGCCTGTAAGGGAGGAAAGGGAAGAATCTCTTGGTAATGCATCAGGGTGAATTTTGTCTATCAAAGATAAGGATTTAAATGTTTGTCTTTTGTTGTTTGATGAAGAGTACTCCATAACTCCTAACTAGCTCAAAATTTTCTTTCTTTCATACGAATCCACACGACAATCCCAGAAATAAGTGTCAAAATACCTGCGAGATGTACCGCCCACATCAATCCGAAATAAGAACCTACAATACCTGCCATCAACGCGCCAATTGCATAACCCATATCCCTCCAAAATCGGTATACCCCTAAAGAAGAAGCTCTCCAATTGGGATGGGCTACATCACTTACTGCTGCAAGTAAGGCTGGATAAACCATCGCTGTTCCGATACCCAACAAGATCGAACCTAGAAGACCTGCGGTAAGAGGATCAAAATAATTTAATCCTATCACAAGATGTCCGAGTACTTGCACAAACATTCCCCAAACAATTAAAGGCTTTCTCCCCCATCGATCCGTTAGTGGACCTGTTACAAGCTGTCCCACTCCCCAAACAACAGGATAAACTGCTTTAATCCATCCCACACCTTCCAATCCAACTCCCATTGACATGAACAATAAGGGAAATACCCCCCAAGACATCCCATCATTGAGGTTATTGATCAAGCCCGCTTGAGAAATGGAAAACAAGTTTTTATTTTTAAAGGTTGTTTCTTTAAATACCCACCAAAGGTTGGGTTTAACGTTTTCCTCTTGGGTTGTTGATACCCGTTGTTTCGCTTCTAATTGCGCAAATTGACGGGTATCTCTTACAATAAATATAGAGAGTAATAAACCGATAAATGTATAAGCAATTCCCAGATAAAAAGGCGCAGGTCGCAAGCCATAGTGAGAGGCCATAAAACCCGTTGCTAGTGCGGTTAAGCCTACTGCACCATACCCCGCCGCCTCATTTAGCCCCATGGCTAAACCTCGACTCTTACTCCCGACCAAATCAATTTTCATGTTTACAGTCATCGACCAAGCCAATCCTTGACTAATACCCAGTAAAATATTAGCAAACAAAATCCAATTCCACGAAGGCCCAAAAGCCAATAAAAAAGGAACAGGCAAACCAATCAACCAACCTAAAACCAACACCTTCTTACGCGTATATCGATCTGCTAATACACCCGAAATGAGATTGGTAAATGCCTTTACTACCCCAAAAGCAATAATAAAAGAAAAAACAACAACATCGGATTGAAGGTGAAACTCTTCGGTTCCCACTAGTGGAACAACCGTGCGTTCTAATCCTACCATACCTCCTACCATCATATTCACCAAAACCAAAAGAGTAAATTGTTTCCAGTTTTCTCGCAATCCCAATTTTATATTTTCCATGTTACTCTTCCGTTTTTTTTATATTCTCTTTTTTGCTGTTCTTCGTTCCAAGCCTTCATTCCTCCTCGTAAAGACATCACATTAAATCCTTTCGTACACAATAATGCCGCCGCAGTTAAACATAACTTCCCTCCTGTACAAACAGTAATAAGAAGAACTATAGGGTCTAAATTCACCGCGTTAAAAACAGTTGGATCACCTGCTTGCAACTTGTCGTAAACATCCAAATGTAGACTTACTTTGATATAGTTTACTTCTCGTTAGCGCAAAGGTCTACTGTCAAGAATAAGAACACTTTTATGTGTAGCTAACCATCCTCGCAACACTTTACCTGTTATTCCTTCTTTCATTATTATTTCTTGTTTATTGAGGAAAACAAAGATATACAAAAACCACAACTATTCAATAATTCAATTGAATAGAAAAAATTAAAAACAAAGAAATACTACTAATCAATTAGTTACAAAAAAAATAAGCAAATCAGATGATTGATTTGCTCATTTACTTTTATTTTAAAACTATTTACTTTCCTGTTGGCAACCCTTTTAGTTCCCATTCTGGATAACCTTCTTCTAAGCGAAGGACTTTAAACCCTTTGTTGTGTAACAAGGCAATTGCTTCGTCCGCATAAACACAGAATGGACCTCGACAATACACTACAAACGTCTTTTTCTTTGCGAATTTTTTTAAAGCGTCTTTCAATTGGTGAATCGGCATGGATATGGCATGTTGAATATGCCCTCGCTCAAACTCCTCTTCAGGTCTCACATCTAATACTACAATCTCCTCTTCTGCTAACATAGCTGTTAACTGTTCGGCGTGAATTGTTGGTAAAGCGTCGTGTTGTTCTTGTCGAAAATCATCGACTACTTTTCCTACCTCAGCATTAAACGCTATACCTAAAGTTCGCAGAGCAAGCCACGTTTGATATACACTACTACTAGCTAAAGCATATAAAACAAAATTCCCCTGTTTTGTAACTTGAACTAACTTGGCGTTCTTCAAGTTTTGAAGATGCTGAGATGTATTAGCCATAGATTGACTTATAGAGGCAGCAATTTGCTCAACGGTAAAAGGACCTTGCCCCAAGAGATCGATAATCTCTAATCGCACAGGATTTGCCATTGCTTTAGCTACTTTAGCTAATTCTGTATATACTTTGTCTTTAAATGCTCTTTTATCCACGTAGTAGTCTCTGGTTTAAACACGGTACGCTACAAAGATAAACAAAGTTGTTTGCTGTTTGGTGTGCGATGTTTGTCGTTTGTTGTAAAGCTCCTTCGTTTAAAGGGACTATCTTCTTATTTCAGTAAAATTTACCGTCAACAAACAACAATCAAAAAGTTATCAGAGATCTGTTATGAGCTATCGGTAGATTTTTCTAAAATAGATAATGTTTTCTTTAATCGACAAGCAAAAAACAAAAAGTTATCAGAGATCTGTTATGAGCTATCGGTAGATTTTTCTAAAATAGATAGTGTTTTCTTTAATCGACAAACAAAAAACAAAAAAACCAATCCCTACAAAGGATTGGCTTTCTTTACTTGATAATCTTCTGTTAACTGTAAACCGTTAACTGTAAACCATACACTAGCTCCACTTCGAGAAACTAGCCATATAGGGATCCGTAATACTACTAGCTCCATTCTCGATATGCCCTGCATATTGATATACAAATTGCGTATAATCCGCTAAAGAAATAACGATATCATACCACCCTTTGTACTTTGCATACTCCAGGGTTAGCGTATGTGCTGTTTGCGGTTGTACTTTAATCTTTTGATTGGTTTTACTATAGATCACATCTTGAACATAAAAATAAAGCGCTTGATTGGATTTATTTTTTAAAACTACCGTTACTGTTTGGTCATCCTTAACTGTAAAATCAATTCCAACTTGAGGGTCATTGACATTTCCTCTAAAATTGCGATAAAAACCATTAAAGCTATGCACACTAAAATTATAGATTCCTTGATCTAGATGTTCGCTAGCCCATTTATAGTGTAAAGCATCTTTTTCATCCACACTAAAATTCCAATTCATGCCTGTTTGACCTTGAATTTTTTGGTGGGCGTAGACTTGGATAGGAGCTAAATAGTCCTTGTTTTTCAATTTATTAGATTGGATATCCATCTGCATATGTACACCTTTACTGTCAAGTGATGCATTCACATTGATGTTATACGGTAATCCACAAGCTTTTTTCGTTCCGCTTTCTTGTTTTGGAAAGCGTTTTAATTCATTCCAAACGCTATGTTGTTGCAATTCTTGTTGGGTATAGGACACAAAACCATGGGGTAGATTTTTATCTCTTGCACTAAGGATACGTGCGACGTATGCATTGCGATCCACGAAGTCAAGATCTACCTTTTTCAGCTCGTTCGCTGGTTGAAAAATGGAGGTCATGTTACTACAGGTTCCCCTTCTCCATTCCGAAATATTTTCTTCGATGACCTTTTTACCTGTTTTTTTCTCAATAAAGTACTCTAAAAACTGTAACGTAGAGGTTAAGTCACATACTTCTGAGTTCACCCATCCCCCTCTCGTCCATGGAGAAGCTACGACCATAGGCACTCGATACCCCAGTCCGATAGGACTCGACAAGGAACTCTTACTATCCCTTGCTTTATCTTGAGCTAGGGTAACCCACTCGTCTTGGGTATCCATTTTACTGGAAACTTTCCCTTGCTTTTCATCTGTACTCAAAGGTGGTACAAAAGGAGCGACGTGATCAAAATAACCATCATTTTCATCATAGGTTAATATGAAGATGGTTTTTTTCCATACGTCGGGGTTTTGCGTTAAGATATCCAATACCTCAGATACGTACCAAGCACCAAACCAAGGTGCTCCAGGATGATCGGAGAAATTACAAGGCGCTACCAACCAACTCACCATCGGTAACTTGTCTTCCTTGACGTCTTTTCTAAATTGATATAGAATATCTCCTTTGGGAACTTCTACTCTTTTTGTTTCACCATTTTCTTGATATTCAATCTCTTCTAATTGATGATATTGAGGATCAGCGGTGTTGGTTGTAAAGGCTTTTTGATGGATATTTTGTTGAAAGACAGAGAGCTTGTGAAATGCTTCTTCACTGTATTGTTCAAGGTACTGTTCGATCTTAACCTCTTCTTCTTGCAGCTTTTTAACATCTGTTCCCGCTTGAATACCTTCTTCTATCTTTTGATGTAAACGTGTCAACTCCAACTGCATAAACTGAATATGAGCGCTGTGAAAACGCACATTATACTGTTTGTAAAACTCTAAGTTATTATCAGTAAAATTGGCTAACCACGATTCTTCTATATCGGTAAACCCAACGGGTAAACTCAATTCATTTTGATAGACACGCCAAGAAATGTTATGTTCTTCCAATCGTTCAGGATAGGTTTTCCAACTTACATCTTTGTAGTTGATTTGCCCGTTATTGACGTGGGCAATCGAATTGGGATCACGGGGATTTTCACGTATAGCACCCGCCCAAAAATACGATCGATTGGCACTTGTTCCCGTTAAGGAAGAGCAGAAATGCTGATCACATACCGTAAAAGCATCGGCAAAAGCGTAGTAAAAAGGGATATCCTCTCGTGTAAAATACCCCATCGTTAACGGCATATGGGCATACTCCTTATTTCCTGGTTTCTTGGCGATTAACCATTGATCCATCTTACCATCATTTCTCGCCTCTACCATATCTTTCCAGCTATGAGGTAAGCTTCCCATCCACGTTATCTTTGTATTTTCAATATCCAATCGAAAAGGACCGTAAATCGTTTGGTCTTGATCAGTTTGAAACCAAACTGGCGCTTGATTGGGTTGGCGAATTACACGAGGATCATTGAACCCTCGTACTCCACTTAATGTGCCATAACAATGGTCAAAAGATCGATTTTCTTGCATTAAAAATACAATGTGCTCTGCATCGAGGAACGTCGTTCCTGGATCAGCTTCAATGCTCAATGCACGTTGTATAGAAGCCGGCATTGCGTTTAAAACAGTCATCCCTCCCATAAAAAGGGTTGACGTTTTGATAAAATCTCTTCTCGTTGTACTCATATCTCTTATTTTAACCACCAACTAACACCTCTAATATTATCTGAACCACTAAACTGACGATCCAATGCTTTTTGCAAGTTCGCTTGATTTCGGTTGTATTCTGAACTTGGATATTGCCATCTCGTTGGAGCGGTAATCCCTTGTTGTAGTTTCAATGCTGGGAAACCTGTTCTCAAATAGTCAAAGTAAATACTCATTCCCCCTTGGTGGAACATAATCAAGTACTTTTGCGTTAAGATTTGATTTAACTGTACCATCAGATCCTGTCCTTTAAAGCGAACTTCTTCTTGTTGGATGTAGTTGTCATATTGTTCGACCGTAAAATAATGACCTAACCCTTTGGCATATTGCCCGTAGTAATCAAAACTTCCCTTAATTCCCTTGAGATAAAACTCTTCTGCACTTCCCGCAATCCAACCCCTCGCTGCTGCTTCAGCTAAAATAAATTGAAGCTCTGCATAGCTCAAAATCACGTTGGTTTCCGCCGTTGGATCTTGGTAGTATCGATTTCTTACTTTGGAAATATTTTTACTTTGAACTAACTTTTCATTTTCTGCGTAAGGTACCGTAGGATCTCCTCCGTTATACCCCGTAAAATCATCTTCCGCTAATCCTTGTTCCAATGCAGAAGCCGTACGTTGGGCAAAGACAAATAATCTTGGGTCTTTTAATTCTTTCAATAGATCAATAAACGTGGAAGACATATACATACTCGATCCGTACGAACTTGAGTTGAACTGAGGATAACGACTACCCGCTTGGTCAAAGAAGGTAATTTGTCCATTATCTGCATTATCTTGGAGTAGAATTCCCTTTTGGTAAATTGAATTAAAGCGCTGAGCAATATCGATATTTCCTACTTTTTGTTTTTTTGACAACGTCAGTAAAACTTTTAATTTATACGATTCAATTAATTTTTCCCAACGACTTAAATTGCCATTATACACAATATCTCCTTGAAGAGATTTTTCTTTTTTCAATACTTCTGATGCTTTATCCAATTCATCCAAAATACCGACAAACACCATTTCCTGTTCGTCATATTTTGGAAATGGAATTTTGTCTTCTCCTTGTAATCCCTCAGAAAAGGGAATATCACCAAAAGTCAGGGTTAATTCATAAAAGAAATGTGCTTTTAAAAAATGGCCCACAGCCAAATACTCTTCTTTTCCCGTACGCACTGCCTCATCCATCATTTTTTGCGTTTGCAACAGATCTTTATAGCGATCAAACCCCTTACTCCCCCATTTGAGATACTGATACGTACTTTCCCCATCTGTTTGAATAATCATACGAGCGGCATACTCTTTATCAATATTTTGGAGCGAAAAAGCTGTTTTTTCGACTTTAGTCAGCAACAAATAGGGATCTGTTTCCTTAATTTTATTGGGATCTTCATTTAATTTATCGAGATCATGGCATCCTACTACTGTGATTGCCAAGGTAATTGCATATAGGGTTCTAAGATATTTTCTCATGACTTTAATTCTTGGTATTAAAATTTAACTTGTACAGCTAATCCAATCCAACGCGTTGAAGGATCTTGGATATCGTTTTTATTTGCCGTGTCGTAATCTGGATCCGAATACAAACCTTTTGATTTTTTCCACATGAAGAGGTTGTACCCGGTTAAAGAAGCAGACAGCTGACTAATTTGCTTTGATTTTATCATCGGTGTGAAATCATAAGACAAACTCAAGGTTCTCAACTTAAAATAAGTACGATCGAATACGTTAGCGAATAATTTACTTTCCTTTTCAGTTACTCTGGCGCGATACGGGTAGTTTTGTGCCCAACTCTGCCAGTTTACAGCTCCTGTATGTGTTTTAAAAACACGTGTATCTGAAATCACGTTCCCCTGTACATCCGTTACCAACTCACCCGAAACAAGATTTACCCCATTCGGCACAAATACAGCATTTCCTGTTTGGTATTCTTCATCTCTAAACTGTACGGATTCAGGATGTTTTCCTCCCCACCACATTTTCTCAACTACTTCAGAGCGCATTACACCTCCCCAAATACCATCAATTCCGATATTCAATCCCCAGTTTTTATACTTGAAGCTATTATTCCATCCTAAGGTCCATTTTGGATCTTTATGACCTAAATAAGTTGCTTGTTTATTAGCAGTTGGCATTCCTGTTTTTTCATCTAGGATAACTTGTCCATCTGGTGATTTCATCCATTCCGTACCGTAGTAAGCATCCACGCGATCATTCAAACGCAAGTCTCCAAACTTCTCTGCATCTTCGTGAATTTTTGTGATGCGCCTTGTTCGAGCACTCCAGTTGATCGCTGAATTCCATTGAAAATTATCGTTTTTCACCACTACCCCTGATAAAGAAACCTCCCAACCGTTGGTTGTGTATTCATTTCCATTTACTTTCATATTGTTGAATCCAGAAGCTTCAGAAACAGGATAATCAATGATAAAATTCGAATCCAATACGCGGTAATAGGTTACATCTAAGTTTAGGCGTTTCTTGTAAAACGCACTCGATAAACCAACCTCATATGTTTTTGATTTCTCTGGTAATAAATAAGGATTTAGAATAGCATTGGGATATTCTACCATCTGATTTCCATTAAAAGCAGGAGTCACAGGTGAATAAGTTGATTGCAACTGATACGGAGTTAAATCACTTGATACATTCGCCCAAGAGGTGTACATTTTAAGGTAATCAATTTGCTCTGGCATATCCACTAAGTTGGAAACAACGACACTTAGAGAAGCCGATGGGTAGAAATAAGAACGCTGGCTTTTCGCTAATGCCGAAGACCAATCATTACGTCCTGCAAAGCTCAAAAAGAAAGCATTGTACAAATCGAATTCTATCGTACCATACACGCTATTTACGGCTTTCTTCTCTAGGTAGTTCGTTGCAGTAACAGGACCTTTTGAATTTCCGAGGTTGTGCACACCAGGTACAGTTAATCCATCAGCCGCAGCAAATGAATTTGCAACGCGATAGTAACGAGAAGCGGCTCCTGCGTTCACATTAATATCAAAATTGTCCGAAATACTCTTATTGTACATCGCTAAGAAATCATAATCAATATCCAAACGCTCATTTTGCTCTAAGCTATATCCACCTTCTCTTGATGCACTGTAGTTAAAATAAGACTTCGGACTTTGTAATTCGGTGTTGTTATTGGTAGAGATCATCGATGCTCTACCTTGTAACATTAAATCTTCTGTTGCTTGATAGCTCAAGCTCAATTGTGCATTTGTCACATCTTTATTCCAGATGCGTTTAAAATACTCCGAACCAAACCAAGGGTTATTGTACCAAGCATAGTTATAACTAGCTTGTTTGTAGCCTTCCATTCCTGGTGTCCACAAATTGTTCTTTAAATCACGACCATTCACATCATCTCCCATCCAAATTAAGATGGTGTACATATGTCCACTTGGATTATAGTCGTAATTCGGTACATTCGGGGCGTGAACACGACTATAGGCTAGTTTTGAATTCAACGTCAATTTATCTGTAAGCTGTGTTGTTGATTTAAAATTCAAACTACCTCTATACATACTTGTATTTGGCACGCGGTCTTTGTTGTAAGAAAAGTCTCCACCTAGGCGATACGATCCTTTTTCTGATTTACTAGTAACAGCAAAATTCGTTCGCGAGATAATTCCAGTTTCCAAAAAATCTTTTAAATTATCGTGGTACTCCCAAGCAATAGGTACTCTTTCATAACGCGATTTATCATCGTATTGTGTTCCTTCTACGTTTCCGTACCAAGGAATTACACTTCCTGTTTCTTTATCGCGAATAGGGCTATTCCACTGTGCAATTTTCACTCCTGCTTCAAACTTCGGTCCCCAAATCATATCACCATCGCTAATTCCTCCATCTTTCCCATCCCAAAACTCATATTTTCCATTCGATCCACTACCATACTCATTCTGCGTTTTCGGGAATAACGTATACCCTGCACTAATCATTGTATTTTGAGAAACCTCAACAAAAACGCCCTCTTTTTGAGCATTTTTAGTTGTAATCATAATCGCTCCATTACGCCCTAATGATCCATATAATACAGATGCACTTGTTCCTTTTAGCACGTTGATATTGGCGATATCCTCTGGAGAAACGTCATAAAAATCGGTCGTAACGGGTATTCCGTCAATGACAATGAGCGGATCTTTACCTCTCAAGGAAAACTTGGGCGATTGTAACATACCAGGAGGATTAGACACTTGCAGTCCCGCTACTTGACCACTCAGCAAGCTACCCATATTAGGTGTAGCTACCTCTTGTACTTTTTTTACATCTATATTTTGTGTTGCATATCCAATTTTTTTCTCCGCTTTTGAAATACCCAATGCCGTAATCACTACTTCATCTAAAGAGGCCTGTTCAGGGGTTAATACAAAGGTAAAGTCGGTTGTTTTTTGAACTGCTTTTTCACTGTTTCTATATCCAATAAATGACACAACGATCCAATCTTTTTCTTCTACAGTTAAAGAGAATTTTCCATTTAAATCGGTTGTTGTTCCCACTGTTGTTCCTTTAATAACAACGGATGCACCTGGTAATTCTAGTCCCGTTTCATCTTGTACGACACCAATAACGTTTCGCTTTTGTTGCGCATACGTTAGCGTTACACAAAAAAGGAATACGGTATTCCAAAATAGTAATTGTTGTCTCATGGTTTTCTTTTAATTTAGTTGAGACAAATATTGTGTTTTAGCCTTGTTTGCGTATTACGTTAAAAATAAGAATCCCTCTTTTACTTTAACTTAGCATTAAGAATCCTACTCAATCGAAACAATAAAATAACACAAAGAGATAACTAACTAAATATCAGTAATATAAAAAACCATACTTCTCTTTTTTTTGTTTTTTATCAACTATAAAGAGAAGTCAGTTATCGAGAATCCTCTTCTTTTTTCTATTAAATTTAACGAGGTATATATCGAAATTATCGAGCATTTGTCTCACTGCTCCAGATCACTTTTAGTAATTTTGTACAAAAATCACATCCAAAATGAACGTAGTCAAACAAGTTGCAGTCATCTTTGGCTGCCTTGCCTTTGGTGAATTAATCATTTACCTCACAGACATCAAGCTTCCTTCCAGTATTATCGGTCTAATCACCCTTTGGACACTCTTGCAAACTCAAACCGTAAAAGTAGATGCCATTCAAGATATTTCGGGCTTTCTCATGCGCAACATGGGCATCTTTTTTGTCCCGCCTTGTGTAGCTATGCTCAATTATTTCGATCTACTTCAAGCTTCCTTTGTTCCTTTAGTAGTTGCTACTTTACTCAGTACTATTCTCGTCGTTTGTATCACGGGATTTACCCACCAACTTTTAAGAAAAAGAAAAAAATGAGTTTTCTATCCAATCCGACGTTTCTACTCTTTTTAGTTGTAGCCTGCTATGCCCTTGGTCTTTCTTTAAGTGAAAAGTACAAATGGCTTGTTTTCAATCCAATTATTTTGTCAACCGCTATTCTCATTACCTACTTAGTTGTTCTTGATATTCCCTATGCTAGTTTTAGTCAAGCTGGGCAGTATATTGACTTTTTCCTCAAGCCATCAATTGTGGCCTTAGCCATCCCTTTATACCTCAACTGGCCTGTGATTAAGAAACAATTGTTTCCTATACTAATCAGTCAATTAGCGGGTTGTGTGACTGGAATTATCTCTGTTGTCTTATTGGCACATTGGACAGGTGCAGAACAAGAAATCATTTACTCCTTAGTTCCTAAATCGGTGAGTACGCCCATTGCCCTTGAAATTTCAAAAACGGTACACGGTATTCCTTCCATTACAGCGGCTGCGGTAATGATCGCTGGGATTTTTGGCAGTATGATTGGGTTTCAAGTCTTGAGTATAACGCGAATCAGCAATCCCATGTCACAGGGAATTGCCTTAGGTACATCTTCCCATGCTATGGGAACCATGAAAGCAATGGAAATCAGCAATAAATACGGGGCTTTTGCAAGTGTAGGAATGATTTTTAATGGCATTTTAACTGCCGTACTAGCGCCTCTTATTTTATCCCTGCTCATGCCTTTACTCACATAACTTGCTTTAGTTTTAAATTATTATTAAATTCAAAGCTGTAAACCTACTACCATAAAGGTTTTTGAGTAACTTTATAGAAAATATTACTAGTAATAAAAAGAATGTACATCAATTTGACTTTTAAAAAGTTATTTTACAGATAGTATACCGTTTAAAATATAAAATTGCAGATTTAAAAAAGAAAACTAAACCTAAGCCACAAAACATATGCTTCAAAAAGCAAGAAAATATACTGATAATACTCATTTAGCAGATTCATTAAAAATCACCATTTCAGGTGTAATTCCCTTTTTAATTTTTATGCCCACGCAACAATTTGATTGGGCATTTGCTATGGCTATTGGAGCTTTACTTACCGCACCTGTCGATATTCCGAGTAACCTCAAGGACAAAATCAACGGAATCTTAGTTGGTGCGCTCATGGTGCCCTTTGTTACCTTGCTTTTATCCTTAACACATGGACATTGGTATTTTTATCCCGTTTTTACCTTCATCCTCTTTAGCTTGGGTATGATCTCTGTCTACGGACACCGTGCCAATATGCTTTCATTTAGCGGATTATTAGCAGCGAGTTTGGGGCTAGCGCATAGCTATACGGGAAAAGATTTGTGGATACATGGCTTACTTCTTCTCCTAGGGGGCTTGCTCTATCTCATTGTATCTCTAGCCTTTTATTTTATCAGACCTAGACGCTATGGGGTATTACAAACTTCTGAATGCATGGACTTAACGGCAGAATATTTAAAATATCGTGCCCAATTATGGACCAAAGGGGTTCATGCAGATAAAATTGTTGAAGAACAACTCAATATTCAGATCAAACTCAATGAAGTACACGAAAATCTCCGCGAGTTTTTAGTCCTCAATAAAGCCAATACTGGAAACTCCTCGAATAACCGTCGTTTACTCGTTGCCTTTTCAACTTTAGTGGAAATCTTGGAAATTGCTGTTTCTACTTCTTTTGATCACAAAGAATTACACGCTTTGCTCGATGAAGATGACCCAACAATTATTCGAGATTATCAAACCTTAGCCGAAGATTTTGCTACTGCAATTAAAGATATTGGAGACTCCCTCAATATGGGGTTGAACTACAAACCTAAATACGACTTCGATCGAAAGCTTCTTGCACTACAAGATAAACTGACCGATTTTATTGCCAACAGTAAATCGCCTAATAAAGTGGAAGCTGTTCTTTCCTTTTCGAATGTCTTGCACTATGCACAAAGCCAGATTGATAAGATTCATATTTTAGAACGCATCTTAACGGAAAAAACATTCAATGATAATGTAGAAGATCGCTTCAAAGAATTGGAGAAATTCTTAACGCCAGTACACTATCGTTGGGAAACGTTAATCGTCAATTTAAACTTTACGTCGACCATTTTTCGACATGCCACGCGCCTAACCTTAACCATATTGATTGGTTTGATTATCAGTAATATTTTCAATCCGTTAAATGGCTACTGGATTTTGCTGACCATTGTCGTGATTATGAGACCAGGGTATGGATTGACAAAAACGCGTTCCTTTGAGCGTGTTATTGGTACTGTATTGGGTGGATTAATTGCCTTTGGTATGCTCTTCATCTTGCAAGACAACTATACGCTGATTGCCTATATTACTATCTTAACGATGATTTTGGGCTATTGGTTCTCCCATACAGATTACAAAGTAGGGGTTACTTTTATTACCATGTATGTGGTGTTGATTTACGCCATCCTTACGCCTAACTTCATGGATCTCTTAATCTATCGAGTCATTGATACCCTAATTGGTGCCTTATTGGCGTTAGGAGCAAACTATATCCTATGGCCTTCGTGGGAGTTTTTAAATGTCAATGTGCATCTATCTAAATCCATTCAAGCTAATCAGACCTATGTAAAGGAGATTAAAGAGATCTACAATCAAAAGAACGATCCTACTTTAGCCTATAAATTGGCGCGTAAATATGCATTTATCGAGGTAGGTAATTTAATGGCCTCCTTTCAACGCATGATCCAAGAACCCAAATCTAAACAGCGTTTGCGTTCTGAGATATACGAATTAGCGGTACTCAATCACACCTTTTTATCTACAGCAGCTTCGATTGGTGTATACGTCCAATCCCGTCACACCACCAAAGCCTCTGAATCTTTTAATATAGTCATGGACTATATTGACAAAAACATGCAACTGACCAGTAACCTGCTCAACAATACGCCTACGGAAGAAGATTTAATTACAGCCGAAGACATGGAAAGTTTTCGTGTGAGTATGAGTTATTTACAAAATATTAGAGAATACGAATTGAAAAAATCGTATACGGATGATAAGCAAATCAAAAACTTAATGGAAGAATCTGCTATGGTTATTCAACAGTTGACTTGGTTAGCACATTTGTCTGAAAAAATCCTTAAGATAAGTAAAGTTATTCGAGATAAGCGGGAGGAAATGCAGCAAAAAAAGCTCGTTCTAAATCCAACTGCTTTATTTAAAAAAGGATAATTTTATTTTTTACTAGTTTCATAAAAAAGTGGTGTTTTTTGTTTTCTATATCTTGTTTTAGACAACAAAACACCACTTTTAGTATGAATAACAAAGCTGATATTTACTTCTTTTAGCAGAATAACTTCTGTTTTTTTAAAAGTTAACAACTTTACTGTAACTTGTCCAAAATTCTCCTTTTTTTTCGTATTTTGCAGTAACTAATAAATAATGAAGATGATGAATCCAACAAGACTTTTTGATATACCTTATTTCCAACATGAACATTTTCCATTGGAAGATGCACTGGTAACCAAAGTTAACGGTGTTTGGGAAAAGACGTCATCCGCAAGCTACCTCCAAAAAGCAAACGCACTATCGCGTGCACTTTTGAGATTAGGAGTACAACCCAATGAGAAAATCGCTGTAATTTCTAGTAATAACCAAACCAAATGGAATTTGTTGGATATTGGCATTTTACAGATTGGCGCACAAAATATCCCAATTTATCCTACTATTTCACCGGAAGACTACCAATTCATCTTGAGTCATTCCGAAGCAAGTTACTGTGTAGTGTCTGACCAAGAAATCTACGATAAATTAATGTCTGTTATTGATCAATTACCTTTGATCAAAGCGGTCTATTCCTTTGATGCGATTGCCGGATGTAAAAACTTAGATGAATTGTTTGAATTAGGTGCAGATGAATCCAATCAAGAACAAGTAGAACAGCGCAAAGCTGCTGTTACACCTGATGATCTAGCTACTCTCATCTATACCTCAGGAACAACAGGAAAACCAAAAGGAGTTATGCTTTCACACAACAATATTCTATCGAATGTGTTAGGTAGTAGTGAACGGGTTCCCTTTACAAGGGAACAACATTTCAAAGCCCTGAGTTTCCTTCCTTTATGTCACGTTTTTGAACGTATGTTGATCTATCTATATCAGTATAGTGGGGTACGTATTTACTATGCGGAATCCATTGATAAGATGGGAGATAACATGAAAGAGGTTAAACCTAATGTCATGACCGTTGTACCTCGCCTTTTAGAAAAAGTATACGATAAAATTTTTGCTACAGGTTCTGCTTTAACTGGATTAAAAAAGAGCATTTTCTTTTGGGCTTTAGAATTAGGTTTTAAGTATCAACCTTACAACAGAGGTTTTTTCTACAACTTCCAATTGGGTATCGCTCGCAAATTGGTTTTTAAGAAATGGCAAGAAGCATTAGGTGGTGAAATGAAGATCATCGTTTCAGGAAGTGCTGCGCTACAACCTCGTCTATCGCGTGTGTTTAATGCAGCAGGTATTCCCGTGATGGAGGGCTATGGATTAACCGAAACTTCACCTGTAATTGCAGTAAATGACGAACGCAATAAATCCATGAAAATTGGTACGGTTGGTAAACCGCTGAGTAATGTAGTAGTAAAAATTGCAGAAGACGGTGAAATTCTTTGTAAAGGCCCTAATATTATGTTGGGATACTACAAAGATGAAGAGCGCACCAAAGAAGAACTAAAAGACGGTTACTTCCACACAGGGGATATTGGAACCATTGATGAAGAAGGCTTCTTAAAGATTACCGATCGTAAAAAAGAGATGTTCAAAACATCTGGAGGGAAATATGTAGCACCTCAAATCATTGAAAACACGTTAAAACAATCGCGTTTCATTGAGCAAATTATGGTAATCGGTGAAGGAGAAAAAATGCCTGCAGCCTTAATTCAACCTAACTTTGAATTTGTTAGAGAATGGGCGAAACGCAAAAATATTGCCTTGGGAAATACCAATGAAGAGCTGATCAAAAACGAACAAGTACGCAAACGCATTGAAAAAGAAGTAGAATACGTAAACCGCAAATTTGGTAAATGGGAACAAGTGAAAAAGTTCGAATTAACACCTGATGTGTGGAGTATTGACAATGGACAATTAACCCCTACGTTGAAATTAAAACGAAGAGTTATCTTGGAAATCTACAAAGACTTATACGATAAGATTTATAGAGAATAAAATGGTGAACGGTTTACAGTTTACAATAAACTGTAAACTGTAAACTATCACCCTATAGCCACAATTGCATATACCATTGGTATTTTGTTATCCAAGTGTTTAATACGGTGCTTATTCGGTTCAAACTCAACGGTATGATTAAAGCACGCATAAGGAGAATAATCGTATTCTTCTAAACGCTGTATGGTTAGTCCATTTTGCAATAAACTAGTTACTACTTCACTCATGCTGTGATTCCACGATACAGATGAAAGCGTTAATTCAGCCTCTTTATCTGCATAAGTTCCATTTGTTGTTTCTATAATCGCTTCTGCATTGAAGTAATTGTATCCTACTTTAGTAAAATCATCGTCAAACATCCACACTACAGGATGAAATTCCACGAACACTAAGCGACCACCTGGTTTCAAAAAGGTCTTAATAACCTTAGCCCATTGATCCATATCAGGTAACCATCCAATTACGCCATAACTCGTATAGACAAGATCAAATTTATCATTTAAATGATTAGGCAGATCATAGATATCACAACAAACAAATTGAGTCGTTGCTCCTGTTTGTTCCGCTAAAAGTCGCGCCTGCTTAATAGCTTCATCAGAGAGATCTACTCCTGTTACCTCTGCTCCTAACCTACTTAACGAAATAGTATCTTGTCCGAAATGACATTGCAAATGCAGTATTTTCTTACCCTTGATATCACCTAACAAATGCAATTCTATCTCATTTAAAGAGCTCTTTCCTTTTATAAATCCTTCGACATCGTAGAAGTCTGATTTCACATGGGTTTCTGTTCGATTATTCCATGAGTTTCGGTTTATTTCGATATAATTTAATTCTGGTTTCATTTTCGTATCTATCTCTATTTTTGTGTTAAAAATAAGCTATTCGTTATTTCCCTCAACGAAGTGAATCAAGAAAGATGAAAGAAGGCACTATCATCTCTTACAAAGTTCCGTTAATCAACTTCACTGCTGTTTCCAAAAACGTATCTTTCTCATTGCGTATATCATGGATCGTTTTTAGTACATCTAAATGGGGTACAATACCGATACGTTGCGTTTCCTTACCATCAGGATAGTATACACCTAATCCTGAAATATAAGTCCCTAGACCTCCAGGGAATGAAATAGAAGAAACATTTCCATCTGCCCCAGCGGTTTGACTCCCAACTAAGGTTACTCGATCACCTACTTTGAATGCCATAGCGGTGTACTCAGCTGAACTTTGGGTGCGTTCGTCTACTAAAACAACCACTTGTCCTTGATAAGGTTCGCCATCCGATTCAATTACCTGATAAACATCATTAAATACAATTTCGCCTGGATTCTTGTAATTGGGCTTAGAAAATCTCGCAAAAGCTTTCGTTTCAGAAACAAAAAAGCTTCCTAAAGTAAAGGGCACAAAAGCAGATGGATAATTTCGAATATCGATTATAATTCCTTCTGTATTTCGAAATGTATCTTTAATTTTCTGAACGTCACCATCTTGAATATTGCCGAGTGTAACATACCCAATATTATCCGCTAAAAAACGATAACTTGGTTCACCTTTCAAAGGCTTAAACCAACCGTAAGACTTGAGTTCACTTTTCGGATACATCTTTATTGTAGCTTGTTGCTCTTTAGCGTTGCGATCCAAATAGGTGATTTCCACCTCTTCTTCATTCGTTCTCAAAATATTAAACAAACTAATATCTCTCAGTTGAGCACTGCGATTAGAACCAGGATGATACGGAAAAATACGATCTAAAATTTGTTCGATACGCTCTTGGTTAATATGGGTTATTATATCCCCTTTCTCCAATTCAATACCTGTTATTAATTCGGGATTGTAAATATCCGTCACCACTAATTGGTTTAAAATAAATTCCACCCGAAAGGGAGCATATCGATTTCCTCTATTTTCATTTAAAGCTTTACTTCCTTGCCATAAATCTGTATGAGAATCATTTACCTCCGCAATCAGCTGAAGAACGGCTGTTTCATAAGCTAATCGATCCGAAGCTTCAAGAAATGGTCGAATATGCAAAGCCAAAACATCTTCCCAATCCGTATCTGTTAAGTGGCGATTCGGCATATAATACTGCATCACATTCCAAAAACGATATAACCCCAATAAACGAAAACCTGCATCAGGTAATTCCATATTTTCATACGTTTCTTCATGGGTAAAAACAGCATTACCTATACCAGGAGCCTCACTAACATAGTAATGCCTTTCTTGGTTTCGATTTTTATAGATATACTTTATCTTATGCTGTAATTCGTCTGACAATGCGTAGGTAGTCATCCAATCTAAATTCGGTTTTAAAATAGCATCACTAGCAGTATCTTCACAGGTTTCACATAACCTGACCATTCCCAATTGCTCTATCCAGTTCAACAGCAAGGCATCGCGTTCTGTTTTAGATGTCACCGCTAAATAACCAGGTAAAAATCGAAATAATTCATAATCCCAATTATACTTTCCTACAGCAATAGCAGGGTGATGGTATTTTAAGAATCCCCAGACTCTGCCTAATAAAGCAAGATTAGTTCTGTTATCCCTATCTAAGGATGGAAATACAACAGAAGATCCTTGATCAAACACTTTATCTTGTTTTGCGGGGTAATTAACTTCTGCGACTTTTGCCTTTGAAACATCTTCTCCATCGATGGTTACTTTAAAATCATCCAACCACAAGACTCCATAACCAGCAGTTTGTATCGCAAGTACTATTTGCTGTGTTTGCTCAGGCCTAAGGTTAACCTCAATTTCAAATTTTCGCCATTCATTGGTTCCAGTAATCCATTCAGATAACTTGACAAAATCCAACATAGGGTCTATGCGAATCACAGGAGTAACTTGAAAAGTATCCTCCCCATCTGTCCTAATGTAACCAGAGAAAACTAACTTTTTTCCGTTGTAATTAGGCAATAGTTTTGAAACAGAAAACATAGGATTCACCTCATCCGTCTCATGCATTGCTAAGGAAAAAGAAGATTTTCCTTCCTTATAAATCTCAAAATCTTGAATAGGAATAAAAAGACTATTTCCCTCAATATTCCATCCTACAGGTTCATTAGTAAATCCTACGGGTTCTTTGTCTTTAAACGTTTCAAAATTGTAATTTGCTGGAACCTCTTGAGCCATAGAAGTCCAAGATATCACAGGGCACAAGAGTGCAACAAGCAATTTCCTTTTTAGAATAAACAAAATTTATATGTTTTTAGTTGATGTCCTAAACATACAAAGTCTGACTTAATTATAAAAGGGGAGTTTGATTAGAATTGTAAAATTTATTGATTTACGGTTTACAGTTGGCTGCAAACCGTAAATTAAATTAAATAAACCATCCTTTTCTTCCCTTATACAAGCGGAAAGAACCTGGTCCAATCATAGCAATTGCCAAAGCTCCTGCTAAGTACAGCAAATTTAATTCTGCACCAAGTCCACCCGTTGCAGGACTAAGCGCAAATGATCCTCCTCCTTTAACCAATACCATGGACATGACCATTGTAAAGGCTATAAGAACACCTGATAGACGAGTAAAAGCCCCTACAATTACTAATATAGGCGCTATAATTTCACCAACAGGAACTCCCAACCACAACCAAGTTGGAAATCCCTTAGCGGCTAATTGATCGATGATCATATCGTGTCCATGGATGATTTTATGAATTCCGTGAAAGATCATTAATCCCCCCACACCTAGGCGTAAAATAAATTTTCCTAAATCTTGCATATTTTTTTTATTAAGGGTTAACTTGTTTTTAGCGGTCTAATTTCAATTTTACTCGGTAAGGCACGCGGATTCATCTTTAACAGGTCGACCACTAATTCCCCTATATCTTCCGGTTGAATTTTCCAAGCATCTTTTTCATTGGGTTGGTGATTGTTAAAATGACTTGTTACAGAACCTGGTAAAATGGTAGTCACTTTAACATCATGCGCTCTTAAATCTAACATAGCTGCTTGGGTAAATCCAACAACGCCAAATTTACTAGCATTGTATCCACTTCCCGTAGCAAAGAAATTAATTCCCGCTAAACTCGCCACACTGATATAGTATCCTTTGTTTTGTTTCAGCTGAGCTACACTCGCCTTTAACGTATGAAAAACTCCCGTTAGGTTAGTGTCAATCATCGTATTCCAATCCTCAATAGACAGCTCCTCAATAGAAGCAAAAATCCCTACTCCCGCATTGGCAATAACTACATCTAAATGCCCAAATGTATCAACAATCTTCTCCACTGCTTTTACCTCATCTTCATAGACCGTCACATTAGAAGCTAACGCCAATACCTGATCCTCAGCTCCCAATTCACGAGCCACTTGAGTTACATCCGCTAAAGAGCGTCCTGAAATCGCTACTTTATACCCCGCTGCAAGTAAAGCCGCAGCTATACCTTTACCAATACCTTTAGTTCCCCCTGTGATGTAAACTACTTTTTCTCTTGTTGTCATGTCATACTAACTTTTAATTTGTACTAATTTAAAGAATTAAAAAAACTTTTCCTCTTCTATCAGCGTATCTATTCTAAGAAATTATTCCTATTACATTCATAAATCAACTATTTATCTCGACTTAACTAAATTTAAGCTACATTCGACATAATTTCACTTTTATTTAAGTATACAAAACAAGAGGTTTATGTACCTTAGTAGGTATTAACTTTACAAATTAATTCACCTAATATCAAAGTAATTACAACACAACTCTTAATTACTTCAAAAAAATTAAATTATGGCAATTAAAATAAAGGGTTCAGGGAGTTATATTCCAACTGAGGTTATCACAAACAACGATTTTCATCAATTTGATTTTCGCGATGAAAGTGGACAACCATTAAAGGATTCTAACGAAAGAGTGGCAAAAAAACTTGAACAAATTACAGGTATCCAAGAAAGACGTTATATTACTTCTGACTTAACAACCACTGATATTGGTACGATTGCTGCTCAACGCGCCATTGAACACGCCCAAATCGACATCGAAAAACTCGATTATATTATCTTTGCGCATAATTTTGGCGATATCAAATACGGCACAGACCAATCGGATATTGTTCCTAGCTTAGCTTCAAGGGTAAAACACCACCTCAAGATCAAAAACCCAAATTGCGTGGCTTATGATGTATTGTTTGGCTGTCCAGGATGGTTACAAGGTGTCATCCAAGCCCATGCATTCATGTCGTTGGGAATTGCTAAATATTGCTTAGTTATTGGTGCAGAAACCTTGTCTCGTGTCATTGACCTACACGATAGAGACTCCATGATTTACGCAGATGGTGCAGGTGCTACTGTACTAGAGGTAACGAATGAACCTGGTGGAATTATTGCAACGAAAAGTTGCAGTTTCACAACCGATGAAGCCTATTATATTCACTTTGGAGAATCGTATAAAAAAGAATCTCAACAAGACACACGCTATATTAAAATGGTAGGTCGTAAAATTTATGAGTTCGCCTTAACAGAAGTACCCCAAGCCATGAAAGCCTGTTTAGATGAGAGTGGTGTAAAAATAGATCAAATCAAAAAAATCATCATTCACCAAGCGAACGAAAAAATGGATGAAGCTATTGTCAAACGCTTTTATGAACTGTATGGGCGCACCATGCCAGAACACATCATGCCAATGAACATTCAAAAATTGGGGAATAGCAGTGTTGCCACTCTTCCAACACTGTACGATATGATTATCAGAAAGCAACTAGAAAACCACAGCTTTAAAACAGGCGATTATTTGTTATTTGCTTCCGTAGGTGCTGGTATGAATATTAATGCATTTGTATATCAGGTGTAAAGGAATAGCTAATTTTCATTAAAATATATACCCTACATAATCAATCATTTGCATTAAAATATAGTTCTTCCGGAATAGGGGCGCATAGAAATGGGCCCCTTACCCGTTTGGACGCATGACAATTCGTCCCATATAATCAATCATTTGCATTAATACAGACGCATAATTTGCACTATTCACGCATTTATTAAAAAAAACATCAATTATTCTACTGAAAAAGAAAGTTTTATTTTTAACTTTTTATAAAACAATCTGTTACAAAAACAAAGCATAGCATTTCATCTTTTATGTTATTTTGGTTTTAAATTAAATTATTATCAATAAATAAACAAAATCAAAGAACATTCTATACCAAAAAGTAATAATTTATTTTATTTTATATATAAAACTCTATCTATATTTGTCACTGAAAAAGAAATAAATTATTAATAACAAATAAAAGGCTATGAAAAAGAAAGTTTTATTATTTACCCTAGCTGTTTTTTTCCTTTTAGGTACTACTTCTTGTAGTAATGACGATAACAGCAACCCTACTAATGTAGAAAAAGAAATCCCTAACACACTAGAAGATGAGTTCTTTACTATTGATGGAGCGACTTTTAAAGAAGGGGAAATTCCTGTAGGTGACAAAAATTCTGTAAAGCACATTCGCATCAATAAATATGTTATCAATGGAGGAAAAACCATTATGACTATTACAAGTGCAGATCAGTTAGACGCCATTTTAGTTGCCTTAAAAGGACATGATGGGTTTTACGATTTTAAATTACAAAATGAAACTTTAACACGAACAAACGAGTTCACGTATGAAGTGATTGTTGATTTATCACAGAAATTAAGTCTAGAAAATTTTGAACTTGCAATTGCAGGAAGACTAATGGATGGAACCATGACTGAAACGCAATATGTAGACTTACAATTGGTAGCTGCAGGTACAGGTGAATTGCAAATTTCACTTTCATGGGATTTAGAAGATGACGTAGATTTACATTTAGTAAACCAAGAAGGTCAACGCATATACTATGGAAATAAAACGCTACTAGATACAGAAGGTATTAGAATTGCAGAATTAGATATCGACTCTAATCCAGGTTGTAGTATTGATGAGATTAAGAATGAGAACATCTATTTCAATGATTTAAAAACAGATGGTGTTTACTCTATTTATGTTGACTTATACAGCAAATGTCAATCACCAAGAGCGGGTAGTAAATACATTGTAAATGTAATGTACAATGGTTCTAGTATTCGCTTATCTGAACATATGATGGGCAAATTCAATGATAATGATGAAGGAAGTGGAAACACACCTAGTCGACATGTACTGATTGGTTCGTTTTCCATTATCAATGGTCAATTCTCTTCTATTGTAGAGACTGAAACAACAACAAGAAGTGGATTTGATTTTGAAGAAGAATTAGTTTACAAGAATTAATTCCTGTATTCGAACGGCAACCGACTAGTTAAGACCGCAATAGAGTCCCCATTGAAATTGAATTTTAAAATAATTTGTCTTTAATTTTTAATAAATTACCTAGACGCCAGTAAAAGTGTTTTTTACTGGCGTCTTTTGTACGTTTAATAGCGCTAGAGAAAGATGTAGCTCCCCTTTAAAAAAGTAAAACACAATACCTTAACTGGATGAAATACCTCAACTTAAATCTGCATTTTCTCCATTAAACCTAAACTATTTTTGAGTATTTTTGTATCAACCTTAAAGCAATTGAAGTGGATTTTATTAAGATTACGGAACAACCCTCTGCTTATGATCACTTGGAAGATAAGTCTGTTCAAGAACTATTGACCAATATAAACAAAGAAGACCAGCGTGTTCCGTTAGCAGTTGAAAAAGCAATTCCCCAAATTGAAGTTGTTGTTCAAGCTATTGTTACACAACTCAAAAAAGGAGGGCGTTTGTTTTATATTGGTGCTGGTACCTCGGGTCGATTAGGTGTTTTGGACGCTTCAGAATGTCCTCCTACTTATGGCGTTTCCCCTGATTTAGTTATTGGATTAATTGCTGGTGGTGATCACGCTATTCGCCATGCGGTTGAAAATGCTGAAGACAATAGCAATCAAGGATGGCTAGACCTACAAGCCCATCAAATTAACACCAATGATTTCGTTGTTGGTATTGCTGCTTCGGGAACAACACCTTATGTAATACACGCATTAGAAGCTTGTCAAGCACATGACATTCCAACGGCTTGTATTACGTGTAACCCTAATAGTCCTTTGAGTCAAATTGCACAGTTTCCCATTGAAGTTGTTGTTGGCCCTGAATTCATCACAGGAAGTTCTCGCATGAAAGCTGGTACAGCACAGAAACTAGTACTCAATATGATCTCTACAACCACTATGATTCAATTGGGACGAGTAAAAGGCAATCGCATGGTGGACATGAAAATGACCAATGCAAAACTGATTCAACGCGGTATTGCTATGTTACAACAAGAACTACAACTCAGTGAAGAGGAAGCTACACAGCTATTAAATCAATATAAAAGTGTCCGTTCGGCACTTGATCACTATAAATTATAAACATTATGGAACCTCAAGGTACAAATCGAAAAGTATTACAAAAAGGAGTTAAATATCTTGCTATTACACTACCTTTATTGTTTCTTGGTCCAATTGTCATCCACAGCTCGTTAAAAAACCAAAATAATCCGTTTTTTATTCCTGTCTTTGGATTAGGATGTATCATTTGTTTGTCATCCATGTTTTTACTCTATAAGGGTATTAATACAATTATGAAATCATTATTTGGGAAATAATCATTCTATGAAAACTAAACTATGCTATCTTTTGCCCTGTTTTGCTTTATTTGCCTCTTGCTATCAGCAAGAACGCAATTGCACTAACTTTCGCACAGGGAAATTTGAATTTGTCACGGAAATCGACGGTGTTGAAAAAAGATCTACTTTTACTCGCACAGCTGAGTATGAAATAGAGGAATTTGAAGGTAAAATAGACACTTCAAGCATCCGCTGGATCAATGATTGCGAATTTGTTCTGCAAAAAAAGAATCCAAAAAACATGGCAGAGAAAAAAGCAGTGGGTATTAAAATTATCACTACAGACGGTGATAATTGTGTTTTTGAATACGGATTGGTTGGTGACGCACGAAAAGAGCGCGGAAACCTAAAAAAAATTGGAGAACTATAATCCTATCTCTATATGGAAGTTTTTTTAACTGCTGACGCTATTGTTGCGTTTATTACCCTAACTTTCTTAGAAATTGTTTTGGGAATTGACAACGTCATTTTTATTTCAATTGTAACGGGCAAGCTCCCGGAAGAAAAAAGAAAAAAAGCCACTCGAATTGGTCTATTTTTAGCCATGTTCATGCGAATAGGCTTACTATTTGCTATCACGTGGTTGATCAAAATGAAAGCCACACTCTTTTCTGTAGATTGGGGTTGGTTTAGTGCGAATTTCAATGGTCAAGCACTAATTTTATTGGCGGGGGGGATCTTTTTGATCTACAAATCCACCAAAGAAATACATGAAAAAGTCGCTCATGTACAAGTTGCAGAAGACGTTAGTGCTACACCCAATGCCAAACAAATTGCAGCGAAATCTTTTGGAAATATCCTTGTTCAAATTCTGTTAATTGATTTGATTTTCTCTGTTGACAGTATTCTAACAGCCGTAGGTATGACCAATGGAATAGCAGGAGCTCTGTATATCATGGTCGCAGCAGTAATCGTTTCTGTTGCCGTAATGATGATTTTTGCTGTACCTGTTGGAACATTCGTCAACAATAATCCTTCCATTCAAATCTTAGCCTTATCCTTCTTAATTTTAATCGGCTTTATGCTTACTACCGAGAGTATGCACTTATCTGACGCTAAATTAGCTGGGCAAGATGTTGGGGCTGTACCTAAAGGCTATCTCTACTTCGCAATCGCTTTTTCACTCGTTGTTGAGTTTATCAATATGCGAATTCGAAAAAGAGCAAAATAGAGAAATGGTGAGTCGTTGAGAGGAACTATACACAAAAAGGGTTCAGTTTAAAAAAACTGAACCCTTTTTGTGTATACGTTTTTTCGATTCAAACTGTAAACTGTAAACCATTACCTATTTAAAAAGCGCTCCGTGACAAAGTCAATATCTTTGATTGATTTTCTTGCCCAATCAATTCGCTTAGCCAATAATTCTTCTTCTGTCAATTGCCATGGGACTGTAGATTCCCTTAATCGCGTTGTTAGGCTTTGAATAATAATGGCAGCCGAAACAGATATATTTAAGCTCTCTGTGAACCCTACCATGGGAATAGTGATAAAATCGTCTGCTTGTTCAATAATTTCAGGAGAGAGTCCCGATTTTTCAGTACCAAAAAAAATAGCTACTGGCTCAGATAAGTCAAACTTATCCAAACTTTGGGCTGTTCCATGAGGTGTTGTTGCAACTATTTTATACCCTTTCGCCTTAATTGCGTCAATACTTCCTTGTATGGAGTTATAGCGGTGAATATCTACCCATTTTTCTGCTCCAAGAGCAATTTGCTTATCAATTCGCTTGCCAAACTTTTGTTCAATTACATGCAAGCTTTGTACACCAAAAACCTCACAACTACGCATAACAGCACTCGTATTATGTAATTGATAGACATCTTCTGCCACAACCGTAATGTGATCTGTTCGATTTGCTAAAACTTCTTTAAATCGCTCTACTCGATTTTCAGTTAAAAAAGTTTCTAAATAAGCTAAGTATTCTTTGTCTTGAAATAGCTTGTTTGAAATATTCATTATATCTTTCGTTTTATTCAAAAAAGCAAAGGTAACAATATTATGGAAAAACGTTTGGTTGTACTTTCAGGAGCAGGAATGAGTGCAGAGAGTGGAATAAAAACCTTTCGAGATGCTGACGGTCTATGGGAAGGGCACGACATTATGGAGGTAGCTTCACCCGTTGGTTGGGCAAAAAACAAAGCAGTAGTTTTAAAGTTTTACAACGATAGACGACGTCAATTGTTGACTTGTAAACCCAATGCAGCGCATTTGGCGATTGCCGAGTTGCAACAACATTTTAAAACGACCGTCATCACACAAAATGTAGATGATCTACACGAGCGTGCTGGAAGTAAAGATGTCATTCACCTACATGGTGAATTATTAAAAGTACGCAGTGAAGTAAATGAACAACTTGTATATACTTGGACAACGGATTTAACGGATTTAGATCGCAATGAACAAGGGCATAGTTTACGCCCTCACATTGTTTGGTTTGGCGAGATGGTTCCAGAACTAGAACGCGCCATTCCCTATGTAGAAGCAGCGGATATTGTGCTGATCATCGGTACATCCTTACAAGTATATCCCGCCGCATCTTTATTAGATTTTGCAAAGCCTGAGGCTTTGGTTTACTATATTGATCTACACCCAGCCTCTACGAAACACTTTCACCGAAAAATAGAAGTCATTGCAGAGAAAGCCTCTGTAGGAATGGCACAAATTCAAGAGCAGTTGATCGAATTAAGTCAGATGATATAAAAAAAGCGGTATGATACCGCTTTTTTTATTTTATTCTTGCTCTAATCCTACTCAGTGAAATTGGCGATATACCAATAAAAGAGGCGATTTGCTTCAATGGAACACGTTGAAACAATGCTTTATCGTGTTCCATTAAATGAAGATACCGATCTTCTGGGGTTAATACCAAAACATCAATGAGCTGTCTTTGCGTTTGTATGGCGTTAAGTTCTGTAATTTGTCTTGCCCAATTGCATATCTCCAGGGATTCTTGAAAGAGTTTCTTCATTGCCACTAAATCGATTTGATACAGGATTGTGTCTTCTAACAACTCAAAACTTTCATCACTGATTGATTGGTAAAAATACCCGAACGAAGCACTCAAAATATCTTTTTCTCGAGCAAATTCAAAAGTAATCTCTTTGTCTTCTGTTGTTACAAAAACACGAACAATCCCCTTTTTTATAAGATACGCATACTTAACTCCCTCCTTGTCTTCTAATAGTCTATATCCTTTAGGCAATACAATAAGCTTAAGGGTTTGCTCAATTAAAGCAACACTTCTTTCACTTAATACTTCTTCCAGTGGTAAATCAGCTCTATTAAAAGTTAACATCTCTTATTTATATTCCATCACAACTTCTCGTTCACCTGTTGCTTCCTCTAGTTTCTCTTCCACTACAACAAATCCCTGTTTTTTGTAAAAGGCAATCGAATTAGTATTCTTAGCGTAAACCCCCAACTCCAACGTTGATTTTCTTTGTTTAACAAACTGCATTAACTCTTTTCCGATTCCTTTTCCTTGTTGTTCAGGAGCGACAAATATGGCTGCGATATAATTTCCTATCAAAGATACAAAACCAAGTATATGTTTTTCTTTTTCATATACATAAGTTTCGCTATTGGGAATGTAAATTTGTGCCATGTCTTCCTTTTTTTCTTGCCAATAATTCGGTTCAATAAAATCATGCGCAATAACAGATGCTTCATACCATAGCTCTACTACTTCTTTGCTGTCTGCAGCCCTAAATAATCGTATCATTTCTTCTCTTTTTAGTGATACAAAAGTACTCAAGGCGATCAAGCTAATGCTTTACTTATGTTAATAAGCGTTTTAACAGGTTGTTCGTGTCCCTTCACTTCTCTCCTCTCTCCTCTATATCTCACCTAGTTTATATTGTTTTTTGTATTCGATGAATATACCTCACCTAGTTGATATTTTGTTTTGGTGTTCGATGAATCTTCACTACGTTTCGATTTTCGCTGCGCTTCGATTTCCTCTCTCCAATAAAAAAAGGAAGCGAGTTGCTTCCTTTTTTTATTAGTTCAAGACCTTTACGCCTTTTAGAAAAATCCATTTCACACAGATTTTATCTCCTTCATCTGTTTTAAAAACCTTAAATTGTGGCGCGAAAACTGTTGCAATAATAGCACTGACAAGTGGTAACCAGATGCCCGATAAATCGGTAAAATACATCAAACCTGTTCGCACTAAAAGAAACAATACAGCAAAGCTCACAAATTGAAACAGCAATGTTTTAGTTCCTGCACTCATAGTCTTTTAATTTTGATTCCTATATTTTCCTTTTTTACTTCCTTCGTATAGCTCATATTTAGCTAAGCGAGCCTCTAATTTACCATTAAATAGCTTAATTTTTCTTGAAGGACGTAAACCTACGTATTTTAACGCATCAATATTTGCGGTAATAAACCAAGCTTCTGTTCCGGGATAGCCTTGCTTTAGGGTATCGCCTATTTCACGGTAGAATCGCTCTAAATCTATATCCAGACGCTCGCCATAAGGGGGATTAAACACCATATGCAAAGGACCTTCTACATCTTTGGAGGTATCGAAAAAATTGAGATTTTCTACTTTAATATATTCTTCCAAGTTGGCATTGCGTACGTTGTCCATCGCTTTCATAACAGCAGAAGGTGCTTTGTCATACCCTTGAATTGTATAGTGAAACTCGCGAACGCGTTTTAGCAAGGAACCTTGGATCACTTCAAACAAATCCGCATCCCAATCATTCCAACGTTCAAAAGCAAACTCCTTTCTATTAATATTAGCGGGTATATTACAAGCGATCATGGCTGCTTCAATCAAGAGTGTACCTGATCCACACATGGGGTCCATAAAGTGGCTTCTTCCATCCCACCCTGACAATAAGAGCATACCCGATGCTAATACTTCATTAATAGGTGCGATATTCGTTGCTGTTTTGTATCCTCGTTGGTGTAAAGAGGCCCCTGATGAATCTAAGGAAACAGTACACATATCACGTTGAATATGTACGTTGATACGCAAATCTGGAAAATCTTTATCAATATTCGGACGCTTGCCCAATTTATCTCTAAATTGATCGACAATAGCATCTTTCGCTTTTAGCGACACGAATAAGCTATTGTTAAACTGATCTGAAAAAACAGTAGAATCAATAACAAAAGATTGATGTGCTCCTAAATATTTACTCCAATCAATACTTTGTATTCCCTTATACAGGTTGCTTTCGTTATACACGGCAAATTGCTTAATTGGAACTAAGATTTTCAATGCTGTACGCAAAGCTAAGTTAGCTTTATATAAAAAACCTTTATCACCTTCAAAACTCACCATACGAGTTCCTTCCTTCACTTTCGTTGCTCCTAAAAGCTGTAGTTCTTTTGCCAAAACTTCTTCCAAACCGAATAAAGTCTTAGCAACCATTTTAAAATTCTCCATTTTTTTATATTGCTATAAGGAATAATTGCATTCGTTATCCAAATGTGCAAAAATAAAGTAAATTTGCAAGCTAATAAAAGATTTAATTTAAAACTATGTCTGAACAGAAGAAAGCTTGGTATGCATCGTGGTTTGATACTCCTTATTATCACATTTTATATAAGGACAGAGATTATGATGAAGCACAACTTTTTATCGATAACCTTACGCACTATTTGAATTTAGCAGAAGATTCTCAGGTGCTAGATTTAGCTTGTGGCAAAGGACGTCATGCCATTTACCTCAACAGCTTAGGCTATGATGTTGTAGGCGCAGATTTATCTGCAAATAGTATTACTGCAGCGAAGGCATTTGAAAATGAAAAACTGCACTTTGAGGTACACGATATGCGTGAACCATTGAAAAAAAAATACGATGCGATCTTTAACTTATTCACGAGTTTTGGTTATTTTAGTCATCCAGAAGATAACATCAAGGCGTTAAAAGCTATGCACAATAGCTTAACTGACTACGGACTAGCTGTGATTGACTTTATGAATGTAAATAAAGTAAGCGCTAATTTAGTAGAAACAGAAGTAAAAACAGTGGACGGTATTGAGTTTCATATCGAACGCAAAATAGAAGATGGCTACATTATCAAAGCTATTCGCTTTCATGCTGATGGTGAAGATCACGCTTACACAGAAAAAGTAAAAGCCTTTACCTTGGAAGATTTTGAAACAATGATGAATGAAAACGACATTTATTTGCTTGATGTATTTGGCGATTACAAATTAAGAAAATTCTATCCGAACGAATCTGATCGATTAATTATGATCTTTAAATAAGCCGATGGCGTATATCGTACCTTTACTAGCCGTAATTATTGGATATTTAATTGCGCTACTTATTCAACCGAAAAACAAAAAACACCTCAAGCTTTTGATGGCGTTTAGTGGTTCTTTCTTGCTTACTTTAACAGTAACGCACTTACTACCTGATGTGTATCAAGCTGCAGTTGGCGATCTTGTAACAGCCGGGGGAGAACATATACACGACCATAGCCACGATCACAGTGGTGCGGGACGCATTGGTTTTTTCATTATGGCTGGTATTGTATTTCAAATTATATTAGAGTATTTCTCTAAAGGAGCTGAACACGGTCACGTACACAGTCATGAAAAGCTAGAACGCATTCCTTGGTTATTGTTTATCAGCTTGTGTATTCACGCCTTTTTTGAAGGAATGCCCATTAGTCAACACAGTGAATTAGCTCTAGGTATAGGTATCCACCATTTGCCTATTGCTATTATTCTGACTGCTTTCTTCATAAATGCACACATGAATAAGAAAATGGTATTCATCTTTATGATGCTCTTTTCTATTATGACTCCTTTGGGAACACTAGTGTCGAGTAATATTCCTCTATTAAACGCGTACTATGCTGAAATATCAGCAGTTGTCGTGGGAATATTGTTCCACATCTCTTCTACTATTATTTTTGAGAGTAACGAAGACCACAAATTTAATATCAATAAACTAATTGCTATATTACTTGGTGTAATTGCAGCTTATTTCATCTAAAAAGCCAAAAGGTTTCTTTTGCCTTTTTAGGTGAAATCGTTTTATTCCTACTTATTTGCAAAAGCATTCATAAGAATATAAACCGTTTGGTTTGTTTTTAGTATTTTTGATGCTGTTACTATTAGTTAGACTTATTTCTATATGAAAAAAACAATGCTTATCACCTCTTTTTTAGCCTTGGCTACACTTGCCTTTGTTGCTTGTGAAAAAGATGATATTTGCGGTAAAGACGAACCGACAACTCCCAATTATAAAATCCAATTCTTTAATTATGAGGATCAAGAGGTACCTCAAAATGGGATGGTAGAAGCATATGCTGTAGGAATACAAGACACGATACGCAATTCGGGAAACACCTTGTTGCTTCCCCTTCGTTTGGATCAACAACAAACCGATTGGATCTTGCAAATTAAAGAAACCAAAGGCAAAGAAACTATTATTTTACGCGACACACTTACCTTAAAATACCGTGTGAATACACACTATTTAAACAAAGCATGTGGCTATGTCTCGACCTTTTCTCTTCTTCAAGATGGTAGCTCTCCTCTTTTAAACGGAAAAGCCAATAGTACAAAAGGCAATTGGATTAAGCTCTATATAACAGAAACAAACGAGATCGATAACAATTTAGCAGACAAAGAAAATGAAAAGGAAGCTCATTTTAAAGTATTTTACTAGTAGTTTAATTCTGTTGTTTTCTGTTGTCATCACTGCACAAGAAAAAAGCAAGGAGTTAACTAATACTACAGAGAAGAACACCCATATGGCTGTTCAAGCACCACCTAAATATCCACAGCGATATGGTTTGCGTTTAGGTGCAGATTTGTTTCGTATCACACGTTCCATGTACGATAAGACCTATAATGGTTTTGAAGTTGTTGGCGACTATAGGCTCAATAAAAAGCTGTTTGCTGTTGCTGAATTAGGTCGTGATAAACTAAATAAAACAGAGAGTACCTACGGATTTACTACAGACGGAACCTATCTTCGCATCGGGGTTGATTACAACCTACATGAAAACTGGTTAGACCGAGAAGACATGATTTACGTAGGTGGACGTTATGGCTTTGCTACTTTTTCTCAAAATTTAGATTGGTACAAACCTTATACTACTTCCGGTTACTTTGATAATCCAGCAATTCCTGTAGATAAAAAATACAGTGGTTTATCAGCCCACTGGGTCGAATTTGTAGCAGGTATAAAAACTAGAGTCTTCAATAATGTTTTTATGGGATTCAGTCTTCGATTGACTGGTTTGATCTCTCAAAAACAACCGAACGATTTCGAAAATTTATACATTCCAGGGTATAATAGAAAATACAGCGGAGCAATTGGCGTAGGTTTTAATTACACCGTTAGCTATTTTATCCCCCTATACAAATCGAATAAAAAAGCATTTACGATTCCTGAAAGTGACGCAAAATACGACTTAGAAGGGAACAAAATTGAGTCAGAAGAACTCAAGATGATTCAAGAAAACAAACAAAAAGCAATAGAACAATAAAAAAAGCCTCAGTAATGGAGGCTTTTTTTATGTGTGCGCAAAGTTTATTAGGATCCTTTGCTATTGTAATTTTTTACCAATTGCTTTAGAAAAGCCCATTGCTTCAATGTTGTTTTAGCTTCTAATGCGGGATATCCCAACACTGTTTTCCCTGCTTCTACATCACCCGTCACACCTGATCCTGCCCCTACTACTACACCGTCACCTAAAGTAACGTGATCTTTAATCGAAGCACTTCCCCCAATAATAACGAAGTTTCCTAAAGTTACAGATCCTGCTAATCCGCTATTTCCAGCCATAATACAACACTTCCCTAAAACTGAATTGTGTCCGATTTGAACTAAATTATCTATTTTACAGCCATCGCCAATAATAGTAGCACTAAACTTCCCGCGATCAACACATGAATTAGCACCTATCTCAACGTGATTTCCAATAACAACATGACCGATTTGAGGAATTTTTACCAACCCTTTTTCTGATGGACAAAACCCAAATCCATCAGCACCAAGTACCGCATTGGGATGAATAATACAGTGATTCCCGATTTGAGTGCGTTCGCGAACAACAGCTCCAGACCAAATGATTGTGTTATCTCCAATCACACTGTGATCCATCACAGTTACATTCGGATATAAAACAACATTCTTTCCAAGCACAACGTGTTCTCCTATATAACATCCAGCTCCAATTTGAGCCCCTTCTCCTACTTGAGCCGTTTCTTCAATAACAGCTTTAGCGTGAATCCCCTCTTTAACAACAGGCAATTTAGGTGCAAAAAAAGCAAGCAACTGCGACATTGCAATATCTACATTATCAACTTTAATGAAAGCGCGATCGTCACCAGGAACAATTGAGATATCTTGGTTAACAATAGCAATACTAGCTTTAGAATTTGCCCACATACGCTCATATTTCTTATTTCCAATAAAGGATATTTGACCGTCTTGTGCCTTTTCTAATTGTTCTGCTGCATGAATTTTCTTTACTGTTGTGCCTATAATTATTCCGTTTAGCACTTCATTAATTTCGTTTAAGGAGTATGTTTTCATTTTAAAATTTGGGTTTCTTGGTTTATACCAAAGAAAACGAATAAAAACTGATTATATTACAACAATATCATTTTTTATTTCAAAAAAATAAAGAATAACAATTAATTAACCTGCAAATCGTTAAAAACAGTAATTTTATTTTGACACTAACCCTAGTGTTTACTTCAAAAACTTATAAATTATACTCTATTTTAACCATTAATAACAATTTATTAATTGATTTATCACTAAAAAGCCAAAACAGAAAAACAAGGAATTAAATATCTATTTTGTGGGTACTTTTCCTTCAAACCAACTCCTTTTAATTGATAAATCAACAAAAACAAGGTTAAAATCAGCTTTACTTTTTTCCTAAAAGGGGTATAAAATGACATAATCGCTAGTAAAATGCGTTTGATCCGTCTTTTTTGTTGTGTACTCTAAAACCTTTTGTGTATCTTATACTACCACAAAAAACCATAAATTACATGAAAACTCTGTTTAAAACTATTGGAAGCTTAATTGCTGAAGAAAACTTTAGTGCCTTACGCGAATTAAAAGTAGAAAAGCCCACACGCTTTAATTGGGTAACTGAAATATTTGAAGGGATACACGTCAAGGAAACTCCCGATAAAACAGCCTTACTCTGGACTGATGGGAAAAAAACGGAACACTATACATTCAAAACTTTATACAACCGTTACAATCAACTTTTGAATTTTTTACGCCAAAAGGGAATACAACAACAAGATGTTATTTTAACTCAAATGATGTTACAGCGCATCAATTGGGTTACGCATTTAGCAACAATTAAAGGAGGATATCGCCTATCTCCCGCAGCGAGTATTTTAGGTGTTAATGACTTAAAATACCGCTTTGAAAAAATTGGTCCTAAAGTAATCCTTGCTGATTCAGACAACGTTGAAAAAATTGATGCAGCAGAAAAGGCGGCTAATATGAGTATTCCTATCAAAATAATCATCGATGGAGAACGCGAAGGATGGTATCCTCTAACTGTGTTAGATGAACAAGCTACAGAAGCCGAAGGAGCTGACACTCAACCCGACGACAATCTCTTTCTCTTTTTTACCTCAGGCACTACGGGAATGCCTAAAATTGTTTGTCACACCCAACTAAGTTATCCTATTGGAAACTTGACAACTGCAGCTTGGATTGGCTTGAAAAAAGACGATATTCACTACAATATTTCTCAACCTGGATGGGCCAAATTTGCTTGGAGTAGCTTATTTGCACCGTGGAGCGTTGGGGCTACTATTTTTGCTTATCACACCAAAGCGCGCTTCCAGGCAAAGACAACCCTATCCTTAATGGAAAAACACAAAATCACAACGCTTTGTGCACCTCCTACTGTATTGCGCTTTTTTATTCAAGAAGATTTAGCTTCCTATCAATTTAGTCTGCGACAATGTGTAGCAGCAGGTGAACCTCTTAATCCTGAAATTATTGAAGAATGGTATGAAGCTACAGGTCTATATATTCGAGACGGTTTTGGTCAAACAGAAAGTACCTGTATGGTAGCCAACTATCCTCATGCAAAATTAAAATACGGTTCTATGGGAAAACCAACCTTTCTCTACGATATTGTAATCGCCGATGAAGAAGGTCGTGAGCTACCCCACAATGAAGAAGGTAATATTTGCGTTAGAACAGACACAGGCAAAATCAATGGTATATTCAAAGAGTATATGTTTGACAAAGAACGACAACGACAAGTATTCAAAAATGGAGTCTACTTTACAGGAGACAAAGCTTACAAAGATGAAGAAGGATATATTTGGTTTATTGGTCGCGATGACGATGTGATTAAAGCATCTGACTACCGCATTGGTCCCTTTGAAGTGGAAAGTGTATTACTTGAGCATCCCATGGTTATTGAATCAGCTGTAGTCGCAAGCCCACATAACATCAAGGGCTTTGAAGTTAAAGCTTTCATTATCCTCAAAGATATCCAACAAGGAAATGCTGCACTTGCTGAGGAATTATTTCAATTCTCCCGTGAACACCTCGCTCCTTATAAAATGCCCCGTAAAATCGAATTTGTAACGGAATTACCCAAAACGATTAGCGGTAAAATAAAACGCGTGGAACTCCGCGCACTACAAGCTGAACGCATGGCTAAAAAAATAGATGTTCCCATGGAGTTTAGTTATTGATGGAAAGAAGGAAGAAGAGAGGAGATTTCCTCTCTCCTCTTTATCTCATTAGGTTTATATTTATTTTGGTATTCGATGAATCTACGCTTCGCTCCGATTTCCCCTCTCCGATTTCCCCTCTTTATCTCATTAGGTTTATATTTATTTTGGTATTCGATGAATCTTCACCACGTTTCGATTTCCTCTTTCCCTTATTTATCGTAACTTTCTGCTATAAAACCAAAAAAACACTGTTATGCTAGTAGAACGTTATGCTTCTTTTGTTCAGGAGTTAGGTCAACATCTTCCTAATCAGCAGATCATCACTAATCCTATCCAAACGATTGCTTACGGAACAGATGCGAGTTTTTACCGTCTCAATCCGCAAGTAGTTGTAGAAGTACACAATGAAGAAGAGGCAATTCAAACCATTAGACTAGCACATCAAAACAAACTTCCAATCACGTATCGCGCAGCAGGGACGAGCTTATCAGGACAAGCTATTACCGATTCTATTTTATTAGTAGCCACCCATCATTGGAAGAATTACACGATTGTAAACAACGGCTTACAAGCTACGTTTCAACCGGGAATAATTGGTGGACGTGCGAATATACTCTTGGCGCCTTATGGGCGTAAAATTGGCCCGGATCCCGGTTCCATTAACGCAGCTATGATTGGCGGAATTGCAGCGAACAATGCCAGTGGAATGTGTTGTGGTACGGCACAAAACTCATACAATACTGTAGCGGATATTCGCCTCGTTTTTTACGACGGAACGGTACTAGATACTGCAGATGCGGTAAGTCGACAACAGTTTAAAACCAAGCATCCAGAAATTATTACTGAAATACAAGCGATTCACGATGAAATACAAAATAACTCAACACTATACGAGCGAATTAAACGCAAATACAAGATCAAAAATACCACAGGGTATAGCTTAAATGCTTTTATAGACTTTCACGATCCTATTGAGATCCTCAAGCACCTCATGATTGGGTCTGAAGGTACACTAGCTTTTATTTCAACGATCACGTATAACACCGTAATTAACCACAAAAAAAAGGCGTGTACGTTACTGGTTTTTGATTCTATTGCTACCGCTTGTCAAGCAGTACCCTATTTGAAAAACAGCCCTGTTGCAGCGGTTGAATTATTAGATCGAAATAGTATTCGATCCATCGAAAATGAGCCTCAAGCTCCTTCTTACTTTAAAACACTCCCTGCATCTGCTTGCTTGTTACTTGTTGAAGTACAAGCTAGTACGCAAGAAGAATTGGAAACCAAACAACGCGAGGTACAACAAGCCGTTAAACCTATTCCAACGCTGGGCGATTTTGTTTTTACCTCTGATCCAAAGGAGTATGCTTTCAATTGGAAAGCACGCAATGGTTTATTACCTACAACTGGAGCTTTAAGAGAAACAGGTACTACGTGTATTATTGAAGATGTTGCTTTTCCTTTAGATCGATTAGCAGAAGCTAGTTTGGCGTTACAACAGCTATTTGCCAAATATCACTATGATGATGCTGTATTATTTGGACATGCTTTAGAAGGAAATTTACACCTCGTCTTTTCGCAAGATTTTAGCACAGCAACGTCTATTCAACGCTATGCAAATCTCATGGATGAGCTCGTAAACTTGGTTGTTCATCAATTTGATGGATCCCTAAAAGCGGAACACGGAACGGGTAGGAATATGGCTCCCTTTGTTGAAAAAGAATGGGGAGAACAAGCCTATGCGCTTATGTTGCGCATCAAACAGGTCTTTGATCCAAATGAGGTCATCAACCCAGGAGTGATGATCAACACAAACCCTAAAATACACTTAGAAAATCTTAAAGCAACACCTGCGACGCATCCTGTTATCGATACGTGCATTGAATGTGGTTTTTGTGAATCACATTGTGTTTCAGAGGGACTCACCTTATCTCCTCGTCAGCGTATCGTTATTGGTCGAGAGATCGCTCGTTTAGAACAAACCAACGACAACCCCACTCTTTTAGCTCTACTGAAAAAAGAAGCACCGTATTTTGTAGATGATACTTGCGCTACAGATGGCCTGTGTGCACTGGCTTGTCCTGTTAAAATAGATACAGGAACCTATGTAAAAACAGTAAGAAGGGATCAATTAACCCCTAAAAATCACCAAGACGCGATCTACTTTGTCGAACATTTAGACCGGCTAACCCAAATCGGTCGATACAGCCTCAAATTTGTGCGTTTTTTTCAACATATACTCGGTGATCGCGCCATGTTGCGATTGACTACTAAAATGCGAAAAATAAGCCATAACCGCCTTCCTCAATGGAATACGGGAATGCCTACAGGAACGAAAAAAAACATTTCCCCTGTTACTACTCCAGTAACGGCAAAGCAAAAAGTGGTTTACTTTCCTTCCTGTATCAATCGAACCATGGGAAAATCGAAAGATTACAGCAAAGGGGAACTAGACTTAAAAGATTTAATTGTTGTACTACTTGAGCGTGCAGGTTATGAAGTAATCTACCCTAAGGGAGTCGACAACTTATGCTGTGGCATGCCTTTTAGCAGTAAAGGCTTTGAAGAAGAAGGAACACAAAAATCTACTGCCCTTGAAACCGCATTGTTAATTGCTTCAGAGCAGGGTGAATACCCCGTTTTATTTGATATGAGTCCTTGTTTTTATACCTTTCACAAACACCATGACGACCAGGCTTTTACATGCTATGACCCTATTGACTTTATCTTGGATATAGCCCTTCCACAATTAACCGTTACCCATCCTCGAGAAGAAGTAACTATTTTTCCTGTTTGTTCTGTGAAGAAACTAGGTTTGGAAGAAAAATTACTCCAAGTAGCCAACCAATGTGCTAAGCATGTAACTATTCTCGATAGCAATTGCTGTGGATTTGCTGGAGATCGCGGTTTTACATTCCCTGAACTCAATCAACATGGAACGCAAAACCTCAAACAACAAATTCCCCCTACTTGTACGGAAGGTTTTTCTACAAGTCGAACCTGTGAAATTGGCTTAACTGCACATAGCGAGCATCCGTTTAAGTCTATTTTCTACCTGATTGAAGAAGTGACAAGGTGATAAATAACTGATTTGAAGTTGGTTGTTTATTTGCTAGTTGTTGAGTTGGTGAGACAATGAGCTAGTGAAGCAATGAACGTAAAAAAACCAATCTACAAAAGGATTGGTTTTTCTTATATCTGAGTATTTTTCTGTTAACCGTTAACTGTTAACCTGATGTAGGTTGTTGAAAGGGTGAGTTGGTGAGACAATGAGCTAGTGAAGCAATGAACTAAAAAAAAAACCAATCTACAAAAGGATTGGTTTTTCTTATATCTGAGTATTTTTCTGTTAACCGTTAACTGTTAACCTGA